>JACOYT010000009.1 GCA_016181725.1 Candidatus Roizmanbacteria bacterium
CTTATCCCTGAAGGCTCAATCTCAATCGAAGTGTATGCAGATAAAAATACGACTTCAGACGAGATGCTTGCTCAAGGTAAAGAGTTTTTCTCATGGATTCCAGGTGCACATATTAAGTTTCCAACGACGAGGGAAGGGTTGGCCGTTGCAGAACAAGCTGGGAAAGAAGGGATACGAGTTAATATGACGCTCTGTTTTAGTCAGGAGCAGGCGGCTGCCGTGTATGCGGCAACGCGGGGCGCAGCGCGGCCAAGCGTCTATGTTTCACCGTTCATAGGAAGACTTGATGATCGGGGAGAAAACGGCATGGATGTTGTCAAAAATATAATCCAGATGTTTCAAAAAGGAGACGGGCATGTTGACGTTTTAACCGCAAGCGTCCGAAATCTCAATCAGCTCTTATATGCAATCCAACTTCAATCGGACATTGTGACGGCCCCCTTTCAAGTCTTGAAAGAGTGGGCCGAAACAGAGCTTCGTATGCCGGATGAGAATTTTGCCTACAACCCGGCCAATTTAACTCCGATTCTGTACAAAGAAATATCTCTTGACAAAAGTTGGCAAGAATATAACACCTCCCACGAATTAACCGATATCGGTCTTGAGAAATTCTCCGCCGACTGGAACGCGCTTGTTAGACGGTGACTTCTTCCAGTGTTTTTGCTACTCCCTCCCGAAGTTCCGGAGATTCTTGGTGGCCGTGACTTTTTACCGCGTGTGCAACACCTGCATCAAGAAGATCTTCCCTTTGATCAGCAGGCGCCATCATAACAAGCCTGCAGTTTTTCTCACTTGGCATTTTGCCGCAGTTGGCAACGAGCCATTGTCCTGGTTTTAAACCGAGTTGAGCGACATCCATAATTTTTCACCTCCTTTAGAAACAGTTAACGAGCTTGCGTGTTACGAGTTTTACTGTTTCTTAAGTCCAAACACTTTACAATAAAGTTGGAAAAAAGTCTACAGCATTTTTTCAGACCAGAAGAATTCGCAGCCGTGAGGCCCCACGACAGCAGAATGGAGAGTATCTCCCGGGACAATAAGTTTGTCACCTGCTTCGCAATAGTAGGTTTCGCCTCCCACTTTTACTTCCATACTTCCCTTTAAAAACGCAAGAAGCTTTGTTTCCGGATGTTTATGCCGGGGATAGATGTAGCCTGGGTTGTTTTCAAACCTGATCGGATCAAAGCCCTCTTCCTGCAATTTTTTGGCGATTTCCTCTTCCGAAAGATTTTTATAGACCCCTTGAGAAAACATAGTGAGCCTGGAGGGGGAATCGCCATGAACCAGAACAAAGTACGGTTCATGGCGCCCTGAAGTGATCTTTGATCTACTTCAGGGCGGAACCCCACAGAGCCCGAAGAGAGAATTGAACTCTCCTCTCCATCTTACCAAGATGGCGTTCTGCCGCTGAACTATTCGGGCAATTTCAAACTTTTTTATTATAGCAGAACATGCCATCTGCGCACCGCCCCGGTGCACGACGGTGTCTAAATGATGCCACTGGCAACCTACGCGGTTGCCATGGCCTATTGGGAGCGGCTAAAATAGGTCTTAAGGAGCTCTTTTGCAATAGGGCCTGCGATATCTGATCCCTGGCCGCCGTGCTCAACCAAAACAGTCACGACAATCTCCGGATTTTCATATGGAGCAAATGTCGTGATCCATGCATGTGCCCCTTTTTTCTTATCTTGCGATTCTGCGGTTCCTGTTTTGCAGGCAACCGCCGGCTTGAATTCAAAAAGAGGCCACCCAGTCCCTCCTGGCGCGCATGCTTGTCGCATCCCCTCGCGAACAAGCTCAAGAGTTTTTTTAGATAGGTTGAGCTTTTTACAGTTTCCCTTCTCGTCTTTCAGGAGTTTCGGCTCACATAAGAATCCGTTGTTGGCAAAAACAGAGGTTGCGAAGGCAGTCTGAAGCGGGGTAACCAAAAGGTACCCTTGGCCGATTGAGAGATTATAGGTGTCACCAAGGTACCACCGATCCTTCAAAACCTCGGCTTTCCAGAAAGGCGACGGAATCAGACCCTCTTCTTGCTCAAAAGAAAAAGCATTTTTCTTGCCAAATCCAAACACTTGAGCCCAATACTTGATCCGCTCCGGCCCAAGCCGCTGTCCAACATAGTAAAAAAAGATGTCGTTTGAGCGGCGGATTCCTTTCACGATATCAACCATTCCTTCGGTTTTCCCATACTCTAAAAAGTACCAGTTTCCAAAAGTTAGCGGCCCGGCTTTTATAATTCCGGTATCCTCAAACTGTGTTGTCTCATCGATTTTTTTGTCCTCAAGCGCGCCGGAGCCGGTAAAAAGCTTAAAAATTGAGCCCGGAGGATAGGTGCCTGCCGTAACGCGATTGAAGAGGGGATGATCAGGATCGGTAAGAAAGGTATTCATCGCCGTTTGATTATTATCTTCAAAGTCCTGGGGCTGAAAGGAGGGCGAAGAGAAAAGGGCAAGGACTTCTCCGGTTTTTGGCTTAAGGGCGACGATGGCGCCCTTTTTTACCTGCCTGCCGGCAGGCAGGTCGCGCAAAAGCTCAAAGGCTTTTTTTTGAAGATCATAATCAACCGCAAGGCGCAGTGTTTTTCCATCCTGTGGGGGGATGACGGTAAGGGTTTTTTTAAATTTTCCTTTTGCATCAAGCTCGATCAATTTTTGCCCGGATCGCCCTCTCAAATCGCATTCAAAGACTTTCTCAACTCCTTTTTTTCCAACCCTATCACCACCTTTTAATTTCTGAAGACACCGGTCGTTTTCTAAGTCTCCCCGATCTGCAAGTTGCCGGTATCCCAAAAGGTGGGAAAAAGCCTCACCCTCCCTATACGTCCGTTTTGAGCGAATCCGGTCACCTTTTTCATCAAGGTTAGGGGTGGTGTTTTCTGCTAAAACAAAGCCTTTTCGGTCAAGTAGTGTACCGCGCCTTGCCTCAACAACAACCTTTTTTATCCGGTTTTCTTCAGAAAGTCTTCGATAGTAGTCTCCCTTGACAATGGTTAGTTGAAAGAGACGGACGACGATGATAAGAAAAATTACTATTACCGCAAAGATAAAGAAGAAAAGTACGAATCTCGTATCCCAGTTGCCTCCACGTCGAAAGGAGGCACTGTCTTTTCCCTTCTCAATCAAGGGGAGTTTAAACATACAAGAGCGATATTACTATATGGTTATATGGTTAATTATAGCTTTGTTTGCTTTGATTTGGTAGAATGGGAGCGCAACGGAGCGTAGTTCAGATGGTTAGAATGCCGGGCTGGGGGTCCGGAGGTCGGCGGTTCGAGTCCGCCCGCTCCGACATAGAGGTCGCGGGTCTCATAAAAGAATACGCTTTCCATAGCGCCGGGATTGTCAAAAATCTAAGGAAAGTTATTGTAATACCATGAGGCGATATAGTTTGATTTGCTGCATATTCTGAAAGAGCCGTCGCAGTAAGGAAAAATGCCGTGGTTTTTCCCTTGTAATCTTTGGCAAGATGGAATAGCTCTCGTCCGGTTGCGGGATGTCTCTCGGTTTCCACTTTTGCCATAGCGCCATCTATAATAGCATAAAACTCAAAATTGACATATGGAAAAATTTTATTTATCATGTCTTTTGCCATGAAAATTCTTATGCGATTACTAGATCTTTTGCCATATCAAACAGTATATGCCCACTGTGATGTTCCCTGCGGTATCTATAAGATTGAGCCAGCCAAAACTGCGGCAGAGACGGTATTAAAGATGGTTCAGCTGATTGAGGATCTTCCAAAAGAAAATCCAACAGTCGATGATCGAAACAAGTTTGTGCGGTGCGTTGTAACGAAAGAAGAACATGCACAGAAATGCAAAGAAGAGCTTCTTATCTTGTGGACAGACTTTTTCAAGCCGGAGCACCTCAAGATGTTTCCGAAGCTTCACGACACTTTCTGGCAGGCAGCAAAGCTTTGCTCAAAAAACAAGCAGACCGTAAGTCTGGAGGCCGCAAAAGAACTCGTCTCCGCAGTTGACGAAATCGCAAAGATTTTCAACAAGGCGCAAAAAAGTAATTCGTGATAAAGATACTTCGTGTAAAAGGCGAGAGCATGACGCCGACCGTAAAAAGCGGATCTTTCGTATTTGCAACAATACTTCCCTATCTTTTTCGAAAACCGAAAGTTGGAGACATTGTTGTTGTAAGGAGGGGAAAAGATACGAAAAATCTCATAAAAAGAATTAAAAAAATACAAGGTGGCAGATATTTCGTCGTCGGAGACAACCCAAAAGAGAGCACAGACTCAAGAACCTTCGGCTGGATCACAAAAAAAGAAATCGCAGGGAGGGTTCTTGCGGTATAATAAGACACTTTTATGTCCATAAAGTCTGATCGGTGGATAAAGCGGATGGTTGTGAAGCACCGCTTAATTGAGCCGTTTGAGCCAAGGTTGGTGAAGGGTGGGAAAGTCTCTTTTGGCTTATCTTCCTTTGGATATGATCTTCGCGCAACCGACGAGTTTAAGATCTTTACGAATGTCCGATCAGCCATCGTTGACCCCAAAAATTTTGACGAGAACTCTTTCGTGGACTTTAGGGGAGAGGAATGTATTATCCCGCCGAATTCTTTCGCGCTCACACGAAGCGTTGAGTATTTCAGGATTCCAAAAAACGTTTTCGGCTTATGTATCGGGAAATCGACCTATGCACGATGCGGTATCATCGTCAATGTCACGCCGCTTCAGCCCAGCTGGGAAGGGCATCTTACGATTGAGATCTCAAACACGACCCCTCTTCCTGCGAAAGTCTATGCGAATGAGGGGATTGCGGAAATCATCTTTTTCGAGTCAGACGAAGCACCGGACAAGTCGTACAAGGAACTATCGGGGAGATACTTGAGGCAGAGGAAGATAACGTTGCCGAAAGTCTGAATTCTAGATTTAAGATTCAAGAGATTAGATTTAAGAAGATTCATAAATCCAAAATCGTAAATCTTAAATCAATCCATCTATGTTAAAGTATCTAGCCCTGTTTTTACTATTTTTTGCTCTCTCCATCCCCGTCTATTCTTTCGACCCCTCCCTCCCCAACAATAAATTTGGGATTCATTTGGCCGTGCCGGATGAGCAGGATCTTAAGGATGCCGGTAAGCTTGTGAATTCATCAGGGGGAAAGTGGGGATATGTCACTTTGGTTATACAGGAAAATGACCGAGATCCAAAAAAGTGGCAGGAAGTCTTTGATACGCTTCGGGAGCTTCGGCTTATTCCAATTATTCGTCTTGCAACACAACCGGTTGGAGATACGTGGCGGCGGCCAAAAAAGGAGGATGCAAGAGAATGGGTTTCTTTTCTCAACTCATTAAACTGGGTGGTCAAGGATCGATATGTTGTTCTTTTCAACGAGCCAAATCATGGGGCAGAGTGGGGCGGGGCGGTTGACCCAAAAGATTATGGAGAGGTTGCGTTTTCATTTGCAAAAGCACTGAAGGAGAAGAATAAGAATTTTTTTGTGATGCTTGCAGGCTTTGACTCCGCTGCACCGTCGCAGCCGCCTTTGTTTGAGGATGAGGAAGTGTTTTTGCGAAAGATAACGGAAGCACAATCTTCCCTTTCCGATCTTCTCGACGGTTGGGCGTCGCACTCATATCCAAATCCCGGCTTTGCAGGAAGTCCCCAAGATTTTGGACGAGGGACAGTTCGAGGTTATCAATGGGAGAGAGATCTTTTAAAAAATCTCGGGATAAACAGAGATTTCCCGATTTTCATAACCGAAACCGGATGGAAGCATGGCGAGCTTTCACCTGAAACAGTCGGAGAATATATAGCAATCGCATATCAGACGGTTTGGTTGCCGGATCAGTCTATCCGAGCTGTTACCCCGTTTGTTCTCAACTATCAGGGGGAGCCATTTTTGTCGTTTTCCTGGAAAAGACCACAATCAGACGAATACTTTACGCATTATGATATGATACAGGCGCTGGAGAAGGAGAAAGGAGCGCCGGAGCAGGAGGAGAGGGGGAGGATCGAACAAACACTTCCTAAGAAACTTGTTGCAGAATCCTCCTACCGTTTCAAAATTACCTTACACAACGAGGGGCAGGCGATCTGGGACAGAGAGGATGGTTATTACCTGAAGATCGAGGAGCCGTATGAGAGCTACTTTTTTTCTGATCTTAAGAGTATTTCGCCAAATCAGGAAGCGGAGATTGATCTTTTTATAAAAACGCAAGGATTGAAAGGAAAAGAATCTTTAAATATCGCCCTCTACAAAGATGATAAAAAGGTGCTTTCTTCAGTGTCCTGGACCTTTACGGTGGTTCCTTTACCAAGACTTTCCTTTAAAGTCCGTTTGTTCCCGAAACTAAAACCGGATGATAGCCGAAGATATGAGCTACAGATTTTTGATAAAAGAGAGCAGTTGGTATTGAAGAAGTCAAATGTGAAGATAAAAGGCGGGGTCGGCGCTTTGAATGCCGTGCAAAATGTGTATCTTGGAGAAGACTTCAGGGTTGTCATATTAACCCAAAATTACCTCCCAAGACAGGGATTCATCACCTTCAAAGAGGGGGAAAACGCTATCGTGTTTGAGCGGATGCTGCCTTTGGATTTCGATCGCGACGGTAATTTCGACCTCGCCGATATCGGAGCCCTCCTCAAAAACCCAAGGCTTTTCGCCCTATTCCTGCCCTAGTTTTACACAGCGTCGGTGTAATGTCCTACGAAACTTGGTCAGAAGTAGGTTGTTGTGAAGCCCCTTTCGCACCGGGTCGGTGCGAAGTCCATTGATAATATTGATATACTAGGCTAAAATACTTCCGATGTCGCCAGAGTATAAGGTAGGCGTTACCGTTTCAACAAAAAAAGGAATTTTACAACCGGATGCAAATGCAGTACATAAAGCGCTGGGGAGTTTAGGATTCGATACTGTTACCGGCGTTCGGATGGAGAAGCTTATCCGTCTTATAATAGATGCCCCAAACGCTGTGGAAGCCCGAAAAATAGCAAAAGATGCAACGGAAAAATTGCTTAGAAACCCAGTTCTCGAAGACTACAGAATCACTTCTGCTACTTTGGTAAAACCTGAACAAAAAAAGTAATAATTCTCTTTATCACGGGGTCTTTAGGAGGGTTTGGAGGCGGGTGACCCGTTCGGAAATGTTTTCTGTTCGGGTGAGATAGCTCCCAACACAGAGGATATCCGGGTGATATTGCTCAGAAAGAATAAGTGGTATCGTTTTTTCGTTGATTCCCCCATCAAGGAAAATCTTATTCCTATAGTCAAGCAGACGCAGTTGCTCAACTTTATTGAGCGTTTCTTTAATAAAAGATGATCCTTGAAACCCGGGGTTAACAGACATAATTTGCACAAACGGAATAGTTTTTAACTCATAGTTCGTTGCTAGAGTTTTTACTTCTTCATCTGGATTCAACGCCACACCGACGACAAACGGATAATTTCCCTCCTCAAAAATTTCCTTTTCCGGAAATAGTTTGAAATGGACGATGACATGTTTTACTGGAGCAAGCTGGCCGATACTTCGGATCTTAGGGAACTCTCGATTGTAATCAAAGACCATGAGGTGGAAGTCAATTGCTATATGGTTATATTGTTGTATTGTTGAGATGAGATCCTTGATATCTGCGGTTTTGTTTGGAACAAATTCTCCGTCTGCGATATCGATATGAAACGAGGAAAAGAACGGGGAGAGCGCCTTAAGTTGCGCATCAAGCTCTTCTTTGGTTTTGGGAAGTATCGCGGGTATGACTTCCATACTTTAATTATACGCATTATACGCAAGTTTGCTACAATGTGATCATGGATTTCTCCCTTGCAAAGGGCATTTTCGAATCTCTCTATGACAGCATAGACGGATATGCGCTTTCTCTTCGCGGGCGCAAGAAGTTGCCTTTTTATGACCGAGGACTGACGTATGGGGAGATTGTGCCCGACTCTTTTTTTACCATATTGAAAGAAGTGGAACCAAAAGACGGTGAGATGTTTTATGATCTTGGGTCCGGTACCGGAAAGGCAGTAATATTGGCAGCCCTTTTGTTTAATTTTTCTAAAGCAGTGGGAATCGAGATTGTTGAAGACTTACATCATACCGCAGAGAAGATTTTGGTGCGGTTTAACGAAGAGATTCGGCCAACGCTTCCGAACTCAGCCAAAACCGATATCGTATTTCAGTGCTCTGATTTTTTAACCAGCGATTTTTTCGAAGCAAATATCGTATTTGCCCATTCAACCTGCTTTCATGATGGGGAACTTAAAGTCCTTACAAAAAAATTCGAAAATCTGAAAGAAGGTACAAGGATTATTACGGTAAGCAAATCCATCGATTCCCCGAATCTTCGTATCATAGATACACAAGAACATCCTTTTTCTTGGGGGACTGCAACGGTTTACTTCCAGTGTCGCTTATAAGCGACTGAGAAAAGCTCGATACCGAATTTTTTGACTCCGTGAGCGTGCTCCTCCGATGTAACATCGGAGTGCGCACCTCTCAAGTCGCAAAAAATTGGTATCTTCGCTCTTCAAAAGAGACATGTCAAATCAGCTACAATACTATCTCGCCTTCTCCCATTGTTTGGGGGTTGGGCCTGTGAGGTTTGGGGCGCTCGTTTCGCATTTCAAAACCGTTCAGGAAGCATATGGAGCTGATATAAGAGAGATAGAAAAACTTGTTGGGCCTGCTGCAGCAGCTGCATTTCAAACGTTCCGATCTACCTTTGATCCGGAAAAAAAACTCAAGGAGCTTAAGGAAAAAGGAATTCAGATTGTGTCACGTGACGATAAAAATTATCCGCAAGCACTGAAAGAGATTCCAGATTCGCCGATTTGTCTTTATGTGAAAGGGGACCTCGAAAATTATAATGTTGAAAATGATTTCTTTTTTGGGGTTGTTGGGACAAGGCAACCAACCCCCTATGGCGAAAAGATCGCAAGAACCTTTTCCCACGAGCTCGCTGAGATGGGCATCGTCATAGTCTCTGGCATGGCGTACGGAATTGATGCAGCTGCCCACTGGGGCGCACTTTATGCGAAAGGAAGAACGATAGCTATCTTAGGATGCGGGGTAGATATTCCTCATCCGCCGTCAAATCGCAATTTATACGAGGAGATTCTTGGGGGAGGTGGCCTTGTCGTCTCCGAGTTTCCACCGGGACATACCGTCCGCAAAGGTCTTTTTGTTGCGAGAAACCGGCTGATCTCTGGATTATCAAGGGGGGTTTTGATTGTTGAGGGCGCGAAGGATTCCGGCGCTTTGATTACCGCACGATACGCCGCAAACCAGGGAAAAGAGGTTTTTGCCCCACCTTCCCCGATAACATCGGATATGTCTTTTGCCCCAAATTTTCTTTTGAAGGAGGGGGCGAAACTAGTAACTTCGGTCGAGGATATCTTGGAGGAGTTTCAGATAAAGAGAAAAGGAGAGAAAAGGGGCGATGTTGGCGAAGACTTTACTGAAAGCCAAAAGAAAATTTTTGATATTCTCTCAAATGAGCCGAAACTCATTGATGAACTCGTCTTGGAGGCAAAGATCACGGTAAGCGAAGTCTCACAGATAATTTCCAAACTCGAGCTTCTAGGATATGTTGAAAAAAACAGCGAAGGGAGATACCAGAGATCGTGAATGTAGAATTAAGAGTTATGAATTCAGAATTAAATTAAGAATTCAGAATGACGCGGAAGCTTCTTTCTAAAGAATGCTCACGATTACGTCTCTCGTTCTCGCTCGCGTGTCAAAGTCGATAAGCACGATCTTCTGCCAAGTCCCGAGTTTCAGGCTTCCATCTTCAAACGGGACGGTGAGGCTTGGGCCAAAGAGACTTGCGCGAAGGTGGGCGGCGCCGTTGTCATCGCCCCAAGTCTTATGATGTTTCCAGTCTTTTTTATACGGAGTCAACTTCTCAAGCACTTCCTTTAAATCTTCATATAAATTGGGATCGTTTTCTATCGTTGTCAAGGCGACAGTTGAGCCAACTGCAAAAAGACTCACAACTCCTGTTTTTTTCCCACTTTCATCAACAAAGTTCTGGACATCGTCTGTTACGTCTATGATATCCGTCCAGCCTTTTGTTTTGACACTGAAACTTTTCATACTATAATTATAGCCTATCTATGCGCCATGAGCTTTTGCGCAATCTGTACCCGCCGGAGAATTTTGAGGAAGGCTTGCTTGCCATCGACATTCCGGAGCTTGGGGAGCCGATACGCGGCAAGGTGCGAGACATGTGGGTGGTTGATGACAGAAGGGTGATTGTAACAACCGATAGACAATCTGCTTTTGATCGGATGATCTGCACAGTGCCTGGGAAAGGCGAAGTGCTAAATATGCTTTCTGCGTTTTGGTTTGAAAGGACGAAAAATCTCGTCCCCAATCATATGGAGGAAGTTCCGCATCCAAATGTCATGATCGCGAAAGAGGCGGTTGAAAGAATCCCTGTCGAGGTTGTACTTCGGCGCTATATGGCAGGGTCCTCAAGTCCAACTTCCGTATGGAAAAATTACCAAGAGGGAAAACGGGAGATTTACGGAATCAAATTCCCTGACAATCTATGGCCGAATCAAGAATTTCCCATGGGAACAATTAGCACCCCAACGACCAAAGCGGAGCAAGGCCATGACGAGATGCTTACTGACGATCAAGCAAAAGAGTTAGTTGATGGCCGATTTGGAAAAGGGATGTGGGAAAAGACAAAAAACGCCGCCTTTACCTTATTTGGATTTGCAAGTCGGTTCCACAGAGCGCGAGGTTTGATCCTTGTTGATACAAAACTTGAGTTTGGTCTGGATACAGAAGGCAACCTTATGCTCATTGATGAAGTTTTTACTCCTGACTCTTCCCGGTTTTGGCGTTCTGATCTATATGAGGAACGATTCGAGAAGGCACAAGATCCAGGCGGTCTTGATAAGGAAATTCTTCGAAAATGGCTTGCGGAGCAAGGTTTTGTCGGTGAGGGGACTCCGCCTATCATCCCAAAGCCGATAATTGTAACGGCAGCAATGATTTATGCCAAGCCATATAATCTGATTACCGGCGAGACAATACTGCATGAAGAAACCGATCCACAAAAAATCCGCCAGGCAGTTTTAGACCATCTTCATTTACAATAGTTACATGGTTCTTAAGGTTTATACCGACGGGGGCTCAAGAGGCAATCCCGGGCCTGCCGCGATAGGAGTGGCATTTTATATCGGCGTAGAACCAATCTTCACATACCGTGAAGATATAGGCATCGCAACCAACAATGATGCAGAATACACGGCGCTGATTAGAGCACTCGAGAAGATAAAAGAACAAAGAGAAAAGATAAAAGACGCCGAGAAGATAGAAGTTCGAAGCGATTCGAGCCTTATCATTAATCAGGTAAGAGGATTTTTTAAAGTGAAGCAGGGGAAGATCAAAGAGTATATCTTCAAGATCCGCACTTTAGAGCAAGAAATCGGTCTGCCGGTATCTTATCACCTTATCCCAAGAGAAGAAAATAGGGTGGCAGATGCTTTGGTCAAAAATAAAGAGATTATTTGACAGGCTCGTCTATCTGTTTGATTCTTCGCAAAAACCGTTCCTCTTTCTTAGGCTGTGCTTCCAAAAACACATCAACAAGGGCTTTTGCCTTCTCAAAATCAAGATAATCCGCAGCCAAAGCAAGGACATTCACATGGTCATTCTCACGGAAATGTCTCACCTGATCAACATCAAAGCCAAGGCCGCAGCGGATGCCGGCGGTACGGTTTGCCGCAATGTCAACTCCGGCACCGGAACCACAGATTACTATACCTAGATAATTTTCAAAGTTTTGAGAAACTGCTTGTGCTACTTTCTTTGCAAACTTCGGATAATCGTCTTGCGGGTCATGCTGGTAATTCCCCAAATCTTCAATACGGATATTTTTCTCATGAAGGTATTCGATGAGTTTGTCCTTGAGTTCAAACCCGCGATGGTCGGCGCCTATGAAGATGGTCATACCGAAAGTATAGCATGAAATCCGATACTTTCGGAAATCCCAAGATACAAATCCCAAATAATAAAGTTCAATTGTTTAAACAATGAGACGACTTCTCTAGTGCTATAATCATAGCCATGAAGAAGCTTTCTTTGGCCTATTTTGGCACGCCGGATTTTTCGGCAAAATTTTTGGAAAAACTGTTATCAGACAAAAAGATTCCAGTGGAAGTAAAGTTGGTAGTAACGCAACCTGATCGTCCAGTAGGACGAAAGCAAACTTTGACTCCTTCGCCAGTGAATGAAGTTGCAAAGAAACATAGAATTCCCGTGCTTACCAGCGTCAGGACCCGTTTTTCTAACATAGATCTTGCTCTTCTTTTTGCATACGGGGAGATTATTCCTAAAAACCTTCTCGAAATTCCCAGATATGGCTTTTGGAACATCCATCCGTCACTTCTTCCCAAATACCGCGGTCCTTCACCGATCGCATACCCGCTTATTGATGGCGAGACGGAAACAGGAGTGACCATTATCAAGATGGATGAGAAAATAGATCACGGACCAATTATCGCGCAGGAAAAAGTAAGAATCTTGCCGAAGGAGAGGAGACCCGAGCTGACAATGAGGCTGACGGACGTAGCATACAGATTGCTTCAGCATGCCATCGCAAAATGTCATGCCGAACTTGTTCTTCGACTCGCTCCACTCGCTCAGAATGGTGAGCGGAATCGAACCATTTCGGTATCTGCTTCAAGGGAGCCGCAGGTCCTGAAACTAGTTCAGGACGACATGTTGGTTGAGCAAGATCATAGCAAAGCAACCTACACAAAACTTCTTAAAAAAGAAGACGGACACATTGAAATATCAAATATCACCCTTCGACAAGCTCAGGGTGATGGTGAGCAAAGTCGAACCATCAAATATCAAATATCAAAAACTCCTGAAAGTCTTTTCAACCGTTTCCGCGGGCTTTATCCATGGCCGGGGATATGGACGAAGGTAAGAGTAAAAAACAAAGAGAAAAGATTAAAGATAACCGACATGGATTTGGTAGATGGGAAGGTGATAATAAAGAAAGTCCAGCTTGAGGGAAAAGGAGAGGTTGATTTTCGAACTTTCCTGCGCGCGTATAACATACGCAGCCTGACCTAGTTTTGTAAGCCTCCTTCTTTGTGGTACAATTCGCTTGAAGATATGTTTAAGGAGCGGGGCGACCCTTCTTTCAAGAGGTTTGGCAGGTGTGTTGGGGTTGATCCTGAGATTTTCTTCCCAAATAGCGGCGACGAGGTAAGTCAGGCAAAAGCAATCTGTGCGGAATGCTATGTGAAAGTGGAGTGTTTGGAATACGCCCTAAAGAATAATGAAAAGTTCGGGATTTGGGGTGGATTGACGGAGCGGGAGCGAAGAAGAATTCGCAGGTCAGGACAGATTGAAAAGTTGAAAAGCTCCGCTCAAGTCCTAAAAAAAGTTCCCACAAGATAAGCAATAGATGCAGAAACACCACCGAGAAAAAGAATCTCCCCAATAGAACGGAAAGGTGACTCCTTTGTCACTTTCCAGCGAAGAGAGCCCAAGAGAAGTAATGCGAGGGACGTAAAGCCGGCAGAAAGAGTAAAAAGAGGCACTCCTCTCAAAAATACATACGGAATAAGGGGAATAAATCCAAATGCGATAAAAGAAGAAAAGGTAACGAGTCCGGTAAGATAGGGATTTTCTTTCGTTGGATTTGGAAGCTCAAGCTCATAATTCATCATAAAATCAGTCCAATACTTTTCGTTTGTAGCATAGATTTTTGTTATTTGTTCTGCTTGCTTTTTTGAGAATCCGCGATCCATAAGAATCTCAATTGTCTCTTCTTCTTCTGCTTTTGGATGTGTTTTAATCTCGTATAATTCCTTCTTGCGCTCAGCGTTATAGACATCTTGCTCTGAGCGAAGAGACAGGAAGTTGCTCAATCCCATAGATGTACCATCTGCAAAAAGATTTGCGAGACCAAACAGAAGGACGACGAGAATGGGAAAGGAAGAGACGGTGCTTTGCGCCCCGGCAAATCCTCCAACTACAGCGAAAGTGGTCACAATTCCATCCGTCCCTCCGTATACGATCTCTTTAAGATATGTTGAAACGGGAGTAATTTTATGTTCTTGCTCAAGATGCTCACGAAGTTTTTTCGAATAATTTTTCGTTGCCATAGAAAAGTATTATAGCATTTAGCATCGAGTATTTAGTCGGAGAAAACCAGACAATTATTTGTAGTATTCGCGGACTTGGAAAAGGAAGTAGAGGCCAATCAAGGCAGAGAGGAGGCCGCCAACAACATTGAATTCAGCTAAGCTTGATACAAGTGTTACCAAGGTCGCCCAGTATACGAGCCGCCACCCTTTGCGTGATCGGGCAAAAAGACCGGGGATGGCAAGGGCCTCCATAACCAAAGCAACAAGAAGCACCAAGCTTCCCACAAGCGAATATCCGTATCGCGCCCCTTCAGCCAAAATGCCAAATGGAGCAAGGACTGTGGCAAGTCCGAAAAAAACAAGGATTACAGGGAGAGCCAAAATTAAGACAATAAGGGTGACCCACGGCGCCAGGTTGACGATAATTTGCTTAACATTGGCGGGAAGTTGAGGAGCTTTTTTTGCGAGGTATAAATCGAGAGTTCCTTCCAGACCCTTCAACGATGAGTGCAGATCGCCGGGTTTTTCAGCCATCACCTCCATCATAAATAAGGGCTTCTCCTTTGTCAAGAGGAATTTTCAGATAGATGATTTACGATTTAAGAGGTAAGATTTAAGAATAATTCATAAATCCTAAATCGTAAATCATACATCAGTCATCGGCTATGTTTGATACTCACTGTCATCTTAATTTTCAGGCGTTTGATAAAAATCTTGATGCAGTAGTAAAAGAAGCAAGAGAGACGGGTGTCAGACATATAGTCGTCCCAAGCACCGATCTTGCCTCATCAAAAAAAGCGGTGGAGATTGCAAAAAGGTTTGATGATGTTTATGCAGCAGTTGGGATACACCCACACCATATCTATAAATTCCAAATTTCACCCCTCGACAAGCTCAGGGTGATGGTGAGCAAAGTCGAACCATCAAATTCCAAATTTCAAATCAATGACGAAATAAAAAAAATAGAAAAGTTGCTCCAAAATCCAAAAGTGGTTGCGGTGGGGGAGATAGGGGTGGATCGATATTACTATCGAAAGACGAAATATACGGACTATCAAGTGACAGGGGAATTTATTGATTTACAAAAAAAGATTCTTCGACAACAGATAGAGCTTGCAGTTAAATATAAGAAGAGTTTGATCTTACACAATCGAGAAGCAAAGCAGGATTTGTTAAAGGTGTTAGGAGAAGTGGGAGGGTTTGGAGAGTTGGAGAGAAGAGTCGTGTTTCACTGTTGCGAGCCGGAGGAAGAACTTCTTACATTCGCAAAAGAAAAAGGAATCTTTATTGGTGTAGATGGAGACGTTACGTATAACAGAAAAAAACAGGAGTTTGTGAAAAGGATCCCCAAAGACATGCTTGTTTTGGAAACAGACTCGCCGTTTTTAATACCGGAACCTCTAAGGTCACAAAACATATTTCCAAACACGCCAAAAAATCTTACGATTATTGCCGAATACCTCTCACAGCACCTCAGGGTTTCATTGCAAGAATTAACCAACACAACAACAAAAAACGCAAAAGCATTATTCAGGATCCTCTAAAAACATCCCCTTTTGCCGCAATTTTCTGCCGTAACTTTCTTCAGTTAAGTACTCAACTAAAGTAAAACAGTGAGTAGACATATATCGGCCAAAATATCCTTTTATAATGGTCCAATTTATACTTTTTGTAGCATATAGTACGTGGACAAAATGTACCGGTCTTAAGATAATCTCAGTTAAACACTTAACTGACATGGTACATGTGTCAAGGAGAAAAGTCCCAGATAAAGTACTTCTTAGAATTTATCGCCTCTTTTTTGAGGTTATTAATCGGCTTCATTCACAAGACTATTTTTCTAAGCTGATCGATGAAATATTCAGTCCAAAAGAAAAAGTAATGATTGCAAAGAGAATAGGAATTGTTTATTTGCTTACAAAAGGCACCGATCAAACTACAATTGCAGATGTATTAAAAGTTTCCACGAACACGGTAGCAAAATACGCTTTAGCTTTTCATAAGCGGGAAACACAACTTGGGAGGCTTTTGGAGAGGATGATTGCAAAAGAAAAAGTCATGGGCTTTCTAGAAGATGCATTTGCTGAAATCTTTATCCAACCAGGGATAAAGATCGGGCATTATAAACGTTACTGGGATCAGAAAAAGAGACAAAGCAGGAGGAAGCTTCTGGGAGAGTAAATTTTTCAGTTAAACACTTAACTGAGTTAACTGAGAGAGGATGAGGCGGATTATATATGGGACAGCTCATCGAGAAAAGTTTTTTTAAAGTTTTCTTTTGAGAAGAACTTAAGGCGCTCTTTTGCCTCGGATGCGACTGCTTTTTGTACCTCCTCGTCAAGGAGTAATCGGATTTTTTCTGCGATGTCGCCTGGGTCATCAGGATCAGCAAAAAGCGCTGCTTCGTCCGCAAGCTCGCGAAAAACCGGGATGTCAGAGAGAAGCGAGGGAGTGCCTTGGGAGGCTGCCTCAAGGTATGAGAAGCCGAAGCCTTCGTCGTGGGAGACGAGTAGGTTTGCGAGAGCTTGTTGATAGAGCTGTTTCAGTTTCGCGTCGGGGACGAAACCTGGGAAGACAAAGCGATCGTCGCCTTCGGCAAGCTTGAGGAATTCTTTAAGTTCTCTTTTCCAGGGGTGAGCTAATTCGCTCGGATCAAAAGTTGCTCGTAATAGTGACGGTGACGGGTCCTGCCGCGACTTTCCCTCCCGCCAGTGCTCGCTACGCTGCGCGCTGTCGGGAGCCCTTCCAGTCACGTCACCCGTCACCTGCCCAAATTTCTCTTCCTTATGAAAGTTCCGGTCCTTCGTAAATACAGCCCCTACGAAAGCACAAGACACGTCAGCCATTTTTACTGCTTTTGCAAGGTTTACCAAATTTTTATTCCACGTGGCGTCACCCACGTAGATAAAGTAGGAAGTAGGAAAAGCGCTGTCTTTTCGCGTCATTCTGGCTTGTCCCGAGCGCAGTCGAGGGACTTGTCCAGAATCTGCCTTCTCAGCACCAGATTCTGGAGTCGTCGCTTTGCTCCTCCCCAGAATGACATCTCCCTTTGTAAAACTCGTTGGAAGACAAGGATAGACGACATGGACTCTATTTTTATTTACTCCGAGGATTTTTTCTATGTCGTTCTGGCTTGCTTTGGAATCGGTAATAAAAACGCCATAATTCCTGAGCGCACGTTTATTTAAAAAAATGTTTGCTTTGCCGCGAAGACCGGAGGGGAAGTGATGTGGGTATTTCAAGGGAATAAGGTCGTGGATTACTGCGGCCTGCCTTGCGGCAACTCTTTTTGTCACAAGAGGCGGCTGAAGGAAGTTGAAAAACGGATTGATAAAGGTTGAGTCTGCGGAAACCTGCCCTACATCAGCTGTAAAAACGAACTCTCTGAAGTTTTCTTTCAAGATCTGAAGGTAGCGCCCCACCCCCCGAACCCTACTTTGCGGATCATGGGCTATCGGATCATAGACGAAGACAGACTGTTGCATGAACTAATTGTATAACAAATGCGCGAAAAACGGGTGGCGGGAGGGAAACCTCCGACAGGACCCGTTTTTCGCGCGTGTTCTACTTGTAATTTTGCACTTTTCACTTTAAACTTTTAACCTATCTTTCTATGGAACGTCGTATTCTTGTTTCTCGTGAGCTTCAGGAGCTTATCTCCCACAATCGGTACAAGGTCGATCCTTCCAAAAAATTCATAAGCCGCTGCATTGACGGAAGATACGAGAACTCTTCTGATCTGCCGGCGTTGGCAATTCCTGGTGCCGATGCCGGAGAGCTTGCGCTGATATTTGCAACCGGCAATATCTATGGTTTTGAGGTAGATGAGGAAAAGACGTTCGAGACGCTGGTTAAGGTTGTCGGCGGGATAGAGAATCTTCGATTTCACACCGACGCCCATGCCTCAAAAGACTCGGTCTTGGCAGGCTGCGGCCACATGAAACAGATATTTTCGAAAATTCAAATCTACCATATTGAAGAAAAAGAAACAAAGTTTATACAAGAAAAAGCAAGAGAAGCGAAAAACGAGGGAGCCAAAGAAATAGTTCTTCAGGGAGAGCACAAAGAAGGCGCAGTTGTATTTGTGTCCGGAGATTACAGTTTCTTTCCACAAGATGATTTAGAAGCTGAAGAGGGAAGAGTGCATGCTCAAGCCTTTATCTTTCACAAGAGTCTGGTTGATGAGCGACACAAGATTCTTTGCGAGAAACTTATAGAAAATAAAGCGGTAAAGCTCTTTGACGGTTTAGACGGTGAGTATCTTTATCAAGTGCTTTCCCAAACGACAGAGGACCACCTTTTTGAAGCGGCAAAACAGCTTGCCAGCGGCCTCCCAATTTACGAGGTTGCGTTTGATGACGACGGCGATTTTGAGATTGAAAAAATAGACACGGTGCAATAAGATGGATTGTTATGAAGTATCACATAGATTTTGACCTTGATTTTAAGCGCAATACTTCCCCCGGCAAATTTATTGCAATCGAAGGAATCGACGGATCAGGAAAGACCACCCAAGCGAATCGCCTGAAAGATATTCTTTCAAAAAAAACCTCTGTGTTTCTCACAAAACAACCAACCGATGGACCTATCGGAAAATTTATTCGGCAAGTTATTTCAGGCGAACTTAAACTTCCTCCTGTATCTTTCCAGTATCTCTTTGCAGCTGACCGGCAGGTACATCAAGTTGAGGTTCTGAAGCAACTTGAGGGCGGCAAAACGGTCATAACCGATCGATATTTTTGGTCTGCAATTGCGTACGGACTCTACGAGCGCGGAAGTAGAAACTTTGAAAAAGACGGCAAGCAGCTTCTTGTCTCTTTAAGTCTCCTTTCGATGTACCATCAATTTGTGATTCCGGATGCGACTTTCTATCTTGATATTTCGGCTGAGACAGCAATGAAACGAGTCTCGAAAATGAAAAAAGAACTAGAGCTATATGAGAAGAAAGAGGCGTTGAATCATGTAAGACGGGCATACCGATGGATAATTGACATCTTCGATAAGGAGAATATTGTTGTCATAGATGGAGAACAACCAGTTGATAAAGTCACAGAGGAGATTTTACGCCACCTATGATTCTTGGACCAAAAAAACTACTCCAGCTTGTAAAAACAAAAAAACTTGTTGAGAATTTAAGCGAGCGCGAGCTTACCAATCCCGAAGGTGCGGGTTTCGATCTTCGTCTTGGTGAAGTCTACAAGGTATCGGGGCAATCCTTCCTTGGAGTTGAAGAGAGAAAAACTGGCACGATGAAATTAGTCAAACGATACATCAAGGAAAAGAAAAACAGTATAACAATAAAGCCCAACGAATTCTATATAGTAAAGACAATTGAGCGCGTGAATATGCCGGATAATTTAACCGCAAGCATAACTCCCCGCTCAACCACCTACCGAAGCGGCATCTTTATAAGGACGGGAAATGTACCGCCGGGATATAGGGGAGAGCTCACCTTCGGCTTAAAAAACGAAGGACGGATTCCGGTCACGATCGAGATGGGTGCGCGCATTGTCCACATCCAGTTTCACGAGGTAAAAGGAAAGGGGAGTCTCTACCGGGGACAGTGGCAGGGAGGAAGGGTGACAACTAGGCGAAGGGAACGGCAAGTGTAGATAGTTAAAAGTGCAAAGTGCAAGGTACAAAATGACACTGAGTGTCATCCTGAGTCCCGACGCGATGTCGGGACGAAGGATCCAGCGACAGCGATTATGCGCTTCGGGACATCGGACGTCCCTTCGCTAGATTCCTCGCTACGCTCGGAATGACATTGAGGCATTTTTAACTTTTAACTTTTCACTTGCGAAAGTATAATGTGGTGGTATGCAAGCAAAATCTTCTCATCCTGAATACCAATACCTACATCTCCTCAAGGACATCCTTGAAAGCGGTCGTGACAGCATAGAATATAACACCGGTATCCGTTACCGCCGCGTGTTCGGCCGCCAGATCCGCTTTGATCTTTCAAAAGGCTTCCCGCTTTTGACAACAAAAAAGGTCTATTGGAAAGGGATACTGTATGAGCTTTTTTGGTTTCTTACCGGCCAATCGAACATTAAGTACTTGGTTGATCGCGATGTGCATATCTGGGATGATTACCCGTATAAGATCTACCGAGAAAAGAATAAAGAACGAAGAACGAAACCCACTTCGCTAAAGCTTCGTGGGTCAAGGAACAGAGAATTGACGAAGGAGGAGTTTGTTGAAAAGATTAGAGGCGATGAGGAGTTTGCAAAGAAGTGGGGGGAGCTTCCCTATATTTACGGCCACCTATGGCGGAGGTGGCCTACGGGAGATGGGCGAGGTATCGATCAGGTGAAATGGGCGATAGACACGCTTCGGACCTTTCCAGACAGAAGACACGCAGTAGTCTCCGCGTGGCATCCGGAGCATCTCTATGCGATGGCGCGGCCTGGAAAAGCGCTCAATTATCCGCTCTGTCATATCCTTTTTCATTTCGTGGTTATTGACGGGAAGGTGTCGTGTCAACTCTACCAGCGAAGCGCGGACATGTTTCTTGGGGTTCCTTTCAATATTGCAAGCTACGCTCTTCTTACCGCCATAATTGCCCATCTCGCCGGTTATAAACCTGGTGAATTTGTTCATACCTTTGGTGATGCTCACGTCTATGAGAATCATCTTAAGCAGGTGAGGGAACAGGTTGCGAGAAAGCCAAGACCTTTTCCGGTATTAAAGATAGATCCAAAAATAAGAAGTCTTGACAAACTTCAGCCAGAACACGTGACACTATTGCACTATGATCCCCACCCGCCTCTGAAGGGCGAGCTTACGGTTGCGGGAGGATTTGACGAAAAAGACAGGAGGCTGTTTGGACGCTACGATAGAAGAGAATTTAGAGTTAAGAGTTAAGAATTATGAATTAAATTAAGAATATAGAATTAATTCTAAATTCTCCATTCATTCTTAATTCTGAATTATAAATTCTAAATTATTTGTGGCTCCACTGGTTTCTGCAATCGCTGCCTTGGCCGTCAAAAACCGAGTTATCGGAAACCGCGGCAAGATTCCCTGGCATATCCCAGAGGACATCAAGCGCTTTCGTGATATGACAAAGGGGCATGCGGTAATCATGGGAAGGAAAACCTACGAGTCAATCGGCCGCCCCCTCCCTGATCGAACAAATATCGTGGTAACACGAGACCCCGCCTACAAAGCAGAAGGGTGTATCGTTGTTACTACGATAGATGATGCGCTTGAAAGGGCAAGAGAATTTGAAAAAGAAGAGGTTTTCATAATTGGAGGAGGGGAGATCTATAAGGTTGCGTTTCCTAAGACAGATAGGCTTTACCTTACCCTTGTTGAGGGAGATTACGAGGGCGACGCGTATTTCCCCGATTATTCAGAATTCAAGAAAGTAATTTCCGAGGAGAGGCGACAGGCAGGCGGCTACACCTACGCCTTCGTTACTTTAAAAAGATAGACTAGGCCTGTGGATGCGCCCACTTTCGCCACTTTTCACACCGCGTCGGTGTGATATCGTGATAAATAGGTTGTTCAGAAGGGCCAAAGTATTTATTTTGTCGCTTATAGTACGTTGACTGTATAAAACGAATAAGACAAACTTCAGTGGTATGCGGCGGGACTATAAGTTTGTTTTAGGCGGGATCTATCATGTATGCAATAAAAGCATTGCAAACTTTGGTATCTTTAAGGACCCAACAAATGCCCAACGTTTTATAAAAACGCTTCAACACTACAACGCAAAATTACATCCAGGAAGATATTCATATGCGTTAAGAAATAAAGTTGACGAAGACTTACGTATCCTTACTTCAAATTCCTCCTCCCTACTTAAGTTTCTCGCATATTGTATCATGCCAGACCATTATCATATTTTGGTAAGAATTCTACAGGATGACTGTTTGTCAAAGTATATTAATGACGTAGAGAATAGCTTTACGCGCTTTTTCAACATTAAATTCATTCGGAAAGGTCCTTTATGGCAATCTCGTTTTCGGTCTGTAAGAATTAAGACAAACGAACAGCTTCTCCATGTGACAAGATATATTCATTTAAATCCCACAACTGATGGCTTAGTTGATTCTCCAGAGGATTGGAAACTTTCTTCATATCGAGGATATGTCGAAGCCGAAGAAATCTTGAATAATTTAACAGAAATTTCAATCAAGAACCCAGTTCGTTATAAAAAATTTGTTGAAAATCAAAAAGATTATCAAAGAAGATTAAAAAAGATAAAAAAACTCCTATTGGAATAAACTCGCTCATGACGCCAAAATCACACCGCGTCGGTGTGATTTTATGGCTTGCGTTGATTGATCCGATAGGCTTCCTCAAAGAGCTTTAAAGATCTCTCGATATTTCCAAGTTTGCGCTCTGCCAAGGCTAAATTTATTACTAAATTAGCGTTGTTGGGAAATTTTTTTAAAGCATTTTCAGAAAATGCTTTAGCCTCTTTCGCATTTTTATACAGGAGGAGGGATCCATGGCATTCCTAGATTTTACTTCAGAAAGATGAGTGAGCTTTCAAACAGAGGGTAGAGCTTCTCATCAACCATGAGATATACGGTTTTTCCATTGAGCGGATTCTGAAGTGTCAAAAGGATCAGTTTTTGGCCTTCTTCAGAGCGGGTTTTTACGCGAAGCGTCCGTTTCTGAAATTTTATCTCTTCTGTTGCAACCTTTTCGCCCTCAAAAAAAGAGAGAAGTTTCGGGTTTTTTTGACAAGAAAACGCAAGAAGCGTATGCTTTTTTTGCTCAAATGCGGCTTCATCAGAGGCTTCATTTTTCTTTGAGATGGTTGAGGGATAGATAAACTGCAGACCGCATGGCTTATGCTCATAGGTTTGAAAGCGAAGCGGGCCCTCAGTCGGCGTTGGAGCAGAAGGAGTAAGGCTTAAAAGGTAGGATACCGTCTTGTTGGTCTGTTCGACGCGCTGGCCGTAGCGCACGCCAACAATAAAAATAAGAACAAGAAGCAGAGAAAAAAGGAGAATAAAAGGACCTTTTTTTGGTTGCATAGAATACCAAATATTATATCATTTTGATCCGCGGCTTTATATAAGGGGGCGCGTATGTTATACTATAAGACTTATGAATTTCAGAGAGGGTCATCCTCCAGGCGAAAAAATAAGACCAAGCGCTTCACTTCGTCCTATTCCGCAGAGTTTAGCAAGGGAAGTTGTAAGCGAAGAACTTCGAGAAAATCTACTTGATCATGTAAGACCGGATGAGATACAGGTGTGCCATATTAACTTGCGAAACGCCATAAGATCGTTCTATCGCCCTTCCGAAGATAATACCGTAGTTGATGATATTAATGATAATTTGGGAAGACTTTTCCGCTTCATGGACAATTTTGTCAATTTATTCCCCCAGGAAGAGGGAAAAAGACCGTACGGACTTCTGGTAAAAAGAACTCGGGACATACTTGCGTATCGGCTTGATGCAACAAGCATTGCTATCTCATCCCTTGAAGCAAGACTGGTTGGAGACAGAGAGAAAGTTGGAGTGCTTGAAGTTTTGAAAGAGACCCTCACCGACAGAGAGTATTTTTTCTTGAGTGATATTTGTGCCGGCTATGGGTTTTTGAATGAGGAGAAGACCCTTGCAATCGCGCACAAACTCACAAGACACGTCCAAAGATATTTTAGAGAGGGAAGAGACATGCCTGAATCAGGGGAGCAGATAGGGAACGATTTCTTAGACTGTCTCCTATCGGTAGATATTGAGACTTGACCCCACATATCTTACTTCTCGCCTTTTCAGTTCTATTCGAACACGGCTCGAAGAGCGATATATGAGGGGTCTCGAGCGGATATTAATCCGCTCTTGACAAACCAAAAGAGGCTTTTGTATACTAACAGTGATCCTCCTGATGAGATTCGTATCTTGAAAACTTTTTCCTTTACGCTATCATGAGCAAGGGTAAGTCCGATGTCACATCGGACAATGAGATGCCGTGTACTCCCGCACCTCTTGCGGGTTGGCCACATCTCCCCGTTTTTTGCTTTAAGGAAAAGTTTCGTGTTACATTTCATCGGTGAGGATCAGCATGACCCGACGAAAGATTCTTGTGAAAACCTCTTGTAAGCATATTTGAGTGTCCATGTACCAGAAGACCCGTTCGCAAGACTCTAGGTAGATGGTCTTCGGTACAGGATTGCGCTCCATGTTAAGAGCATACAAGACAAGAAGTCAAAATATGTAAATTCGTGGAGCTTCACTTCCCTGCTGTCTTTCAGCGAATTAATATATGGTAACAAAAAGAGACCCGAAAGAGGAAAAAACCACGACTGGCAGCCTTAATGAGCAGCCGCTTGATGTCTCAACGATGCTCGATTCTTATGAGGAGCAGCCGATTGCTCCTTTGGAGGAAGCAAAGCTTACCCAAAAGAAAGAGAGCAGCCTTGAGGACAAACTAAAGGAAGATCTTAAGATGAGCTATCAGGCATCAGGCGTTCTTGATATAACCGCAGGAGGCTACGGCTTTTTACGCCACGATTACGGTATCAATCCAAACAAAGATATCTACGTCTCAACCTCCCAGATCAGACGGTTTTGGCTGCGAAGAGGCGATTTGGTTGAGGGATTGGCGCGCCCTCCCAAGGAAGGCGAGCGCTTCCACAGCCTTCTTCTTATAAAAAAGATCAACGGGCGGGAGATGAGCGAGGAGGAAAGTAGGCAAAGGCCAAATTTTGATCATCTTACCTCCCTTCATCCAAATCGGCAGATTAAGCTTGAGACAAAGAAAGAAATTCTTTCTATGCGGATTATCGATTTAATTTCGCCGATTGGTTTTGGCCAGCGCGCACTCATCGTCTCTCAACCGAAGGCAGGAAAAACAACTTTTCTAAAGGAGATTGCGGCGGCAATCCATGAAAACTATCCGGATGCGAAGCTGATGGCGATACTTATTGGGGAACGGCCGGAGGAAGTCACGGAGATTAAGCGATTTATAAAAGGGGAGGTTGCAGCCTCAAACTTCGATGAATCACCCAGACAACAGGTAAAAGTAGCAAATCTTGCACTTGAACGCACCAGGCGGCTTGTTGAGATGGGCTACGACGTGATCGTGCTTCTTGATTCAATCACACGGCTTGCGCGAGCATTTAATCTTTCGGTTTCCGGCACAGGAAGGAGCTTATCAGGCGGCTTTGATCCATCGGCACTTTATCCTGCGAAAAAATTCTTAGGCGCAGCCAGAAACTGTGAAGAAGGCGGCAGTCTCACCATAATCGGCACTTCACTTGTTGGAACAGAATCACGCATGGATGACCTTATCTATGAGGAGTTCAAAGGCACCGGAAATATGGAGATGCACCTTGAGCGCAAACTTGCTGATAGAAGGATTTATCCTGCGATAGATGTTGAAAAATCTGGCACACGGCATGAAGAGCTTCTATTTGATCAGGAAACGCTTAAGAAAGTGACTACGCTTAGGCGGATGTTGAGTCTCCTTTCTGCCGATGAGCGCTTGGCTCTTCTCATCGAGAGGCTGTCCAAAACCAAAAACAACAAAGAATTTTTAGATAACCTCAACGGGAAAAAATAGATCAAAATAGGCGTAAACTATAGCGAAAATGAATCTTTCTATATGATTTAGGATTTATGACTCAGGATTTAAGAATATTCATAAATCGTACATCTTAAATCATAAATCTCCTTTTTCCCTGTTGACAATGCGTACAATCCGCCCTATACTACCTACTAGTACCGAGTATATATACATAGTTATGTTAGATCAGCGTATCAACCGTATTGTCGGGCAGCTTCGGGGTATTCAGCGGATGATTCATAAAAGGCGAGACTGCAACGAAATACTGCAGCAAATCTCTGCAGTAAAGAAAGCAATCGACAGCCTTTCAAAAGAGATTGCGATAAGCGACATGGGCCGATATGTGGCGAAGAAGGATACGGGGAAGATTGAGCGCATAATAGAGAGAATTATTAATATATAAATTAAAAATTGCTATATTGCTGTATAGTTATATGGTTAAGAACAATATAGCCATATAACAATATAACCATAGTTACTTATGGAGACTACCAGTACCAA
>JACOYT010000030.1 GCA_016181725.1 Candidatus Roizmanbacteria bacterium
TGTTATCGATGATTTTTTCAAACTGTTTTGGAGATTTTTTTCGCGAGAGTGGCCATAAGCGAGTCCCCACCCCTCCGGCAAAAATAAGTGCTTTCATAAAAAGTTTTACGTTTTACGCTGCAGCTTTGCGCTTTGAACTTTGAGTTTTGAGTTTATAAAACTATTAAAATCTGAAATGAATCGCTCTTTGGCAAATTTTTTGGCGCTTTCCGGCCCGTATCTCTTCGTGTTAACCCTCAGATTGTATGATATTCTTCTGAATCTTTCAAGCGCCCAGGAAAGAGCATCGGACGCTTGTTTTTCAAAAAAAATTCCGGTTTTTCCATCGATCACGGTTTCTCCTGCTCCTCCTTGTTCGTACGCAATAACCGGACAACCAAAATATTGCGCCTCAAGCGATACGTAGCCGAATTCCTCTTCTTGTGGCATGATGAGTGCTTGTGCGTTTTGATACAACCCTGCAAGATCTTCATCCGAAAGATCAGAGAAGAAGGTAACGTTGTTTTTTGCTGTTCGTTTTAAAGTCGCAATCTCACTTCCCTTCCCAACGATAACCAATGACTCACCCAGTCTGTTAAAAACCTCAACAACAAGGCCAACTTTTTTGTACGGTTCCAGGCGAGCCACCACTAGATAGAATTTAGAATTTAGAACGGTGAACTTAGAATTTGTTCCGAATTTCGAATTTCGAATTTCGAATTTCACCTTCTGCCAGTAATCTAAGTTAAACGGCGGATATATCATTTCTGCTTCCCGGTCGTAATATTTTCTGCATCGCGCGGCAACCGTTTTTGATATCGCAATCATATAATCTGGTCTCTGTGCTGCGATATAATCCCATTTTCTTAGTTTGGGAAGCAGGGCATATCCAAGTTTTTTTAAAAGAGTATTGAGGTAGGTGTCAGGATCAATCCAGAAATATCGAGTCGGCGTAAGAAGATAAGAGAGGTGTAGGGTCTCTGGCTTTGTGATAACTGCTTTTGCAAACGAGGAGGAAATAGACAGTACGAGTGCATAATCCGAGAAGTCAAAAGCCTCAAATGCATAGGGATAAAAAGACAGAGAAAGAACCCTCCTTTTCTTTATAAAAGAGGGGAGTTTCTGCATAAAGGAGGTCGTTATATCGAGATTTTTTCCCCAGGAAGCTTCTTTTTTGTCAAAGTATGAGGTGTAGAATTCTGCATGAGGAAACATCTCTGCGATGGTAAGGAGCACCCGCTCGACCCCGCCCCACTTATCAAACCAATCATACACAACAGCAATCCGTGCTTTTTCAAGCGCCATATCCACATTGTATCATGGTAAGATGGTAAGATAGCTATCTTATGGGCAGATCTGAGTTTGTGCCGGAGGTGTTTTTTGACCTTTCTTTGTTTCCTTTCGCAAAAGTTTTTGACGGCGTGGTGTATGTGTGGGACGTGCTTCCAAAACTTAGTAAGTTTATTGCTTCCAGCTTCAAGGAAAATGTTACCGTTGGAGAAGGAACTATCGTTGAGGAAGGGGCCTTTATTAAAGGCCCGGCAATAATTGGAAAAAACTGCCTCATCTCCCATGGAGCATACCTTCGTGAAAATTGCATTATAGGTGACAGGGTGACGATCGGGCACGCCTGCGAGATTAAAAACAGTATTATCTTGAATAAGACTGCTGTCGCCCATTTAAGCTACATCGGCGATAGTGTCGTTGGTGGGAATGTAAATGTAGGCGGAGGGGTGATTTGTGCAAATTTTCGATTCGATGAAAAGCCTATCGTGGTTAGAATTGGAAAAACGAAAATAGACACCAAGCTTCAGAAGTTCGGGGCAATCATTGGTGATGGGACGAAGATTGGAGTGAATACAGCACTTAATCCGGGAACAATTTTAGGGAAAAATTGCATTGTCTTTCCACAGACATCCGCATTAGGAGTCCACAAAGAAGGAAAGATCATAAAATGAAGCAGAAAATAGTCTTGCTGGACATAGACCGTACCATAATTGATACCGATAGATTGAAAGAAGAGGTAAAGGTAGGACAGACCGGAAAGCTCGTCTTTTCGAAAAAAAATCTTAAAAAATATATGTACGGCGATGTTGAACAAGCCGTTCTTCAGCTGTCAAAGATCGCAGTAATAGGAATTTTTTCACAAGGAATCGATGAATTTCAAAGAGCGAAACTTTCTACTATTGAACATCTTTTTAAAAAAGAGCATGTTTATATCGATTTGGAGAAGATTCCACTGCTGCCAAATGTAATAGAGAAATATAAGGATAGAATTATTATCATTGTTGACGATTCGAGTGAAGTGTTAAAAACAGCAAAAAAAATAAACCCCTCGGTTTTTACTATAGTAATAAAGAGAAACGGAAAAGATTCAAGGAGAGATCGGGTGGTATTCACGCCTGATTTTGTCGTTCAAAGCATGAAAGAAGTCGTTACCATGGTTAAAAAAATCGATGAAAAAGCCTAGGATTGTGGTTGTAGGTGGGGGGACCGGAAGTTATGTCGCACTTTCGGGTCTTAAAAAGTATCCTGTTGACCTTACCGCTATAGTCACGATGATGGATAGCGGTGGTTCAAGTGGCAAGCTTCGCGATGAATTAGGCGTTTTGCCGCCAGGTGATGTAAGACAATGTTTGGTTGCTTTGGCAGAGTCTTCGCGATTGCTTCGTGAGATGTTTAATTACCGCTTTGAAGGAGGAGGTCTATCTGGCCATACGTTTGGAAATATTTTCCTATCAGCGCTTGAAAAAACAACCGGCAGCATGAAGAAGGCAATAACCGAGGTAGGAAAAATACTTCGCATTCGTGGACAAGTTATACCCGTAACTTTCTCAAAGGCCGATTTATGTGTGGAGCTTATAGACGGGAAGATTATTGTTGGAGAGACCCATATCGATGTGGTTGAAAAAAAAGAGAAAAGAGTACCGATTAGACGTGCATTTTTAGATCCCAAAGTTGAGGCAAATCCCGATGCAATCTTGGCAATTCAAAAAGCCGATTTTATATTGATTGGACCAGGAGATCTTTACACGAGTATTATTCCAAACCTATTGGTCCACGGAATAAAAGATTCAATCCAGAAGTCGAAGGCAAAAAAAATTTACGTTCTTAATCTTATGACGAAGTATGGACAGACTACGCGCTATACGGCAAGCGATCACATACGTGATCTTGAAAAATATACAGGGAGGCAGATTTTAGATACGGTACTTGTTAATACAAAGGTACCGAGCGATGAAGCTCTTGCATGGTATGTGGACTTTGAGGAGTATCCGGTTTCGGATGATTTAGGCAGATCATCTGACTATCTCATTACGCGGGCGCATCTTGTGAAGAACGTGATGATCGAACAAAGCGTGAGAGATAGGTTGCGAAGAAGTATCATTCGCCATGATCCGGATAAACTGGCATCTGCGATTATAAAACTAATATCTTGACGGCCTTTATCTCACGGTTACGCTTTTTGCCAGATTTCTTGGCTTATCAGG
>JACOYT010000031.1 GCA_016181725.1 Candidatus Roizmanbacteria bacterium
CGTCATTGATCAAAACAAGCGCTTTTGCCTCCTTGGGAACTTCAGAAAAGACAAGTGGCGGGCTGACGTTGTCACCATCGCACGTGTATTTTTCTGGAATAGACTGATTGTTCTGAAAAGCCGGGCTTGCGATCTGCATCTTTGCTTTTAACTTTGTCTGCAACTTACCAACAGATTGCTCCTTTTTTTGCTGCGTTTGACTAAACAGAAATACGCCGACTACCCCTATTATAATCAATACGAAAATAGGAAAAAATAGGTTTCTCATGGCTCGTTTATTATATAATAGAGTCTCACGGGGTGTAGCTCAGTTGGCTTAGAGTGCGCGCTTTGGGAGCGTGAGGTCGTGGGTTCGAGTCCCACCACCCCGACATTTCGTCTCGCTTGTGCTTGACTTGAGTTTTTCATCTGTGATATTCTGGAATTAACTGGAATTAAAAAAGTGAAAAAACTCATCCTGCCCCTGATAATTGTTGCTTTTGTTTTGCTTCTCCCAAATACTTTAGGGAATGTACGTGCATCTCACCGAGGTGGCAAATCAATTACTTGCAAAGAGGCGAAAAAGATAATGGGTACACCAAAATGTCCATATTGGTCAATTGGCTTTGGTAATGAAGGAGATATACATGGTATGTGGTGCGCATCTGATCCGAATTATTTCTCGCGAACGGATAATAGTGAGGTTCCTCAACTTTTATTTCCAAGAGACAACCCGACATATTCTTATGTGTCAGGAGATTCATCGTGTTTGGGAGATGTACCAAATAAACAAGATGACAAATCAGGACAGGAAACAAAACCGCAAGATTCTCAACCGCCTGATGGTAAAAACACAAGTAATAAAGCCTCATCAGAAGATGGTAACCCGTTTAGTATTTTTGGGATTAATCCGTTTGAGACGTGGCTTAATTTAAAAAAATTGGCAGAAGTAGGAGTGTTTGTTAAAAGTGGGGCAGCTGAACGATTTGCGGAAACAGTTATCTTGCATAGCGTGGGGAAAGAACCAACTTGGGAGAGAGAGGCACGAGAGAGTGCGAACAACCCTTTTAGTCTAAAAAACTTGCCATCAATAGAAGAGCTGTCTGCGCAAAAATTGAGCGAGCGCCAACCAACAATTTCCAAGGAGGACGAAACAGCAGCTTGGGGATTTTTACAAAAATATACTCCCCGGGAGGAAAATATCACGGTTGTCAAAGGACAAGGGCAAATAAAACTTCCCAATTCTGATCAATTCATATCTGTTCTCAACACCAGTGCTACAAGTGATACGGTATCTGTTACCTTCTATAACTCGGTTCTTAGAAATTCTACCAACGATGCAACACAGCTTCTCTATGCTTGGGGCACTGATTTCGGGGCTGTGGTTAGTGTTTCTCCTCAATCAGAGATTAGGTTTCTTGAACCTATCCAAGATAAAACTACTCAAGAGTTAAAGAGGATGGTAAAACTTAACAAAGGCGAGCTGGAAATCAAGGTAAAAAATGCCAATTCTAAGGACAAGTTCGGTGTTCAGACAGATTTTCTTGATTTAATAGTTATTGGAACTCATTTTTGGGTTAAAAATGATCCGGACCGCAAGCTTACATTGGTAGGAGTTTATGATGGAAAAGTAGAGGTTAAAACCAAAGATGGGCAAACAACTACAGGTGCTCCAAATGGCGAAAAACCAGGCGTGGTTGTGGTTTCCCAAAAACTTTCAGTTACCAAACTTACTCTGACTGGGTTGGTGTTAGCAATGATTGTCGGCGGGGCAATTGTGATTCTAAGGAGAAAGTGAAAAAATTAATTTTGTCCTTATTTATTCTTCTTATCTTCACTTCTATTCTCCCAATTTTTTCCGCTCAAGTAAATGCACAACCCAAAGAGATAGCCTGTGAGGAAATAAGCAGAATCCTTTTTGAATCCGGCGACTGTCCAAACTGGACAGTCCCGAAAGATGGAAGTATTGGTATTTGGTGCAATATGCCGGTTGCGGATATTGATGCATGGAAGAGATACCCCCCAACCTACGTATTTCCTCCTGGAGTAACGTGTCCGTCCGGTACTTGGGGTTCAGCCTCTACTTCTCAAGATGAAGAAACAGATCAAAAAAACCAACTCCCAGAGGAACAGTCAGGTAAAAACAGCAGTTTTTTGCCAATTAATCCATTTCAAATTTGGTTGAGAATTAAGGCTTTGGCAAATCTGCCGGAAGTTTTTAGAAATTTTGCTAGCGGAGAATATTTCGGAGGTTTTTCCGAGAATCCCGAGATTAACTATGAGGCAAATCCTGCCAGATATCCTTGGCTAGAAAATGTTGCTTCCATTGAATTTGATAGGGAGGTAAAGTACATCAGGATATCCTCCACGGATGAGCCGTCAGGAGCGCAGATTCAACTTCCCGACCAATCCGAATACCAGGACTTACAGCCAAAACAGAAGATACCCGACGGTTCTTATATCAGGGTAGACAGACCGACCCGTTTTGAAGTCGGCAGTGAGGGAATATTGGAAGTGCGCCCTACAGAAGGGGCAAAAAAAGCAGAGTTTCAATTCAAAAAATACGGGAAAGATAATAGCATTGACCTTGTGAACTTGAATAACGGCGAGATGGAGATTTTCCTTACCCCATTGTTTGCTCAGCCAAAGAGAGAGATCAGCAAAGACGGATATTTTAGGATAAATACGCCAAACGCTCAAGTTTTGGTTATACAGACTCATTTCAGAGTTGGTTATGGTGAAAGGCTAAAAAAGACTACTGTTACAGTTTTCAAGGGTACGGTTGAAGTTAAAACTAAAAGGGGTGATAAATCTGTTGCGGTTTCTCCTGATGGAGATCAATCAGGGAGTGTTGTGGTTTCCCAAAAACTTTCAGTTACCAAACTATTAATTCCTGCGGTAATAATCGCGGTAGCTTTTGTTTGGTTCTTAAAAAGAAGAAAACGCAAGAGGTAAGCTAATCCGCTGCGATTTTGGATTTCACTTCAAAAGTACTGCGCGGGCGGGGGAGCCGTCAAGCCCGGTGAATCGCAGAGGAAGTACAATAAGGTAGTAATCTCCGGGAGAAACCTGTGACAAATCAATCCCTTCCAAGATCGGGATTCCTTTTGACAAAAGTGCGGTATGGGGCGTGTTGTCAGGGGAGCCTTTTTGTTTGATCGATAAAGAATCAATGCCAACCAGTGCCACCTCCGAGGTGGCCAAGTAGGCAGCAGCTTCTGGGGACAGGAAGACAAAGTCTTCATAAAATATCTCAAATCCTCTTTTTGAATTTGAAGTTTTAAAAAGCAATCGCTCTTCTTTTTTTGGACGTGATCTCTTCACATCTTCGAGGCTTATTGAGACCTTGCTTGCTGTGCAATCGATAACACGACAAGGACCTATGAATCTCTCAAGATCGATCTGATCGATGGATTTTCCACCACGAACAGAGTGGGATGGCGCATCGATATGGGTTCCGGTATGAGAACCGAATGTAATCTTAGAAAGAAAATTCCCGCTTTCACTCTTCAAAGACTCTACTGTCATTTCGGGATTACTTGGGTAGATAACGGTTTTTGAGTTAAGGGGAAGAGAAAGATCAATGATTAATCTGTAGTTATGCATCAGAGAGCTTAAAATTATCAATTCTCAATTTTCAGTTTACAATGAATGTCCAATATTTAAATTTTATAAATTAAAGAATTGGGGGTTGAATGAAAATGGTTCTTGAAAATTGAAAATTACTTGATGCTGTGGCCGCCGAACTGATTTCTCATTGTGTTTAATATCTTTCCCATGTAGTTTGGTTTCTTCTCAGAT
>JACOYT010000044.1 GCA_016181725.1 Candidatus Roizmanbacteria bacterium
AGACCAGATGTCCCGGTTTTGGATAAAATCATTGGGATCCTTGTAACTCCGATAGAGCAGCTTTTTTCACTGGGAGACCCATTATTTAATTGGGCAGAAGATAAATTGACGAATATTCTAGATAGGCCGCCTTGTACAGAAGGAGTAGCAAGTGGGACGAGAAAATCAGAGACCTGTATATGTGTAAAAAAAGAAGCGTTTAATATAGGGAAATTGTGTACAGGTATAGAAAGTACGAGAGAAAGACAAAAGTGTGTGAATTGTAGTACTCATGGGGTATGGACTGCTTTGGGGTGTATCGATTTTAAACTGGGAGGTTTTGTGAACGATCTATTTGGGTTTGGAGTTGGGGTTGCGGGAGGTGCAGCATTCTTATGTATACTTTACACAGCAATACTTCTTCAGACTTCTCGAGGCAATCCCGAAAGGATCAAGAAGGCTCGTGAATATCTGACGAACTGTATCATAGGCCTTCTTCTTATTATTTTCTCGGTATTCATCCTGCGTTTGATTGGAGTAAACATTCTTAGGCTTCCTGGATTTGGAGGCTGATTTATAACGGCAGTTATCGTTAAGTAGTTTTTTTCCTTTTTTCCCTCCAAGCTGTTAGAGATTCTCTAATAGTCCGAACTGCCATCGAAGAATAATAGTATTTTTGAAGTGTTTCCATCGCCCCTCCTGTGGCGCCAGTTGCACCTGCAAAAAATAGACCAGCGGTAAATCCAAGTCCTGGCCCTTTGAGACCGATATATTCTTTTACTGCTCTTACAAGATTTGGAATAAGAAGTACAATTCCCATTCCCACCAAAACGGCAAAAGTATTTGGATCTATCTGATAGAGAAACGGGGGCCGAAAAAGCCTCCCTTCAATAAGAGGAGCACGAGTTATAGCATACCCAATAAGCATAATAATTATAACAAGAGGAAAGGTAATAAGCTCTGCGAGTAAATTCTTAAACCAGAAAGACACAGCATTTCTTCCTGGGAATACGCCCATAAGGAGGATTACAGGAGACAAAATTACCAAAAGAAGAATCTTTATATAGGCTCCAAAAAGAAGGAAAAAAACTCGAAATATAAAAAAAACTAGAGTCAATACAAACATGAGACCAACGATGACACCTGCCATATACGGGAAAAGAAGTAAGAAAATGAAAAGTTCTATTAAGAAAGCAGGAATGCCTGTGATGTTTCCAAAGTTAATCCCAACCGTACCACCTCCACCAAAACCTAACACTGTGCCAATTACGCCGATTGTGCCTCCTAAACCTTTAGTAGCATCAATAAAATTACTGAGGTGGCTAGTTATCGTCACTTGTAAAAGTCTAGTTGCTACAAAAGCAATAAGTCCTTTAAAAACCCCTCGGATAAAACTCGGTAGAATATTTACTAGTGCGATTCCTACCTGAAACGGCCCAAAGCCACCTACTCCAAAAGGCCAGAGTTCTATCAAGCCGGCTCCTATCCATTGATTTTGTAATTTTTGAAGATTTGAAAGTTTAAGTTCTCCGATATTCGCCCTTGCCATAGCACTAACACTTACAACGATAACGACATACATAAGATCGATCAAAAATCCTGCAATTGCGAAGGAAAAGGTGATCAAAAGCAGAGCGGCTACAATGCGAGGTAGTGAGTTTTCGAGAGAGACGATCGTCTGAGGATTTATCTTTACTCTAAACATAATCAAAAAACCAATGGTGATAAGCACTAAAACAAGAAGAATGAATGCAAGGTCTCGGAAGATCTTCCAGAGTCCTTGAATTGGTTTCAGTGCTGCGAACCCAACACCTTCAGCAGCGTATGTTTTTGGCAAAAAGCCAGCGTTTTCTAATCCTGAATATGCCCAATATACGCCTGACGCTGGCGGATTCGTATAAGGAAGTACAATTAAATTAGTGGCGAAACCAAACAGACTACGATCGAAGTTTTTATTACCATCATTTGGATCGCTCGTGCATCCTTCTCCAATGAATCCACATAATGCCGCGCGATATATTGCAATAAGAAACTTTCCCTCTTTGGAAGAATTTAATTCGGGATTTTTTATAGTTTTGTAGATCTCGGCTCTATTATGTTTAATTGGGTCTATATTTTGCTTTGGTATATTTTCAGACGTAAAATATACAAAAAGGGAGACGACAGCAAAGTAGACGACGATAACGATGAAGAGTTTCTTACCAATACTTAACGCTTTCTTCAAAAACGGTAGCATTAATTTCATTGTAGAGAAGTCTTTGACGCTTTGTCAATTGTCATAGTCCTAAGAGATCCAGGGGGTTGCCGCTTTTTACGCCGAGGTGGAGGTGGGGGACGCCGTTTGCGGATCCAGAAAGCCCAAGGATCTGGCCTGCTCGAACCTGTGTTCCTCCCTGTATTCCTTGGGCAAGTTCTGACATATGGTGGTAGAACCATTCGTTGTCTGCGGTAATAAGGGTAAGTCGAATGCCGGCATATCGCCCACCGCTCCCGCTATCTCCAATCCGGGGGCCAAGCGTCCCGTCTGCGATAGCACAGACCGGCGTCCCAACAGGCGTCCCAAGATCAACCGCATTATCAGACTGCCAGTTGCCGAGGGTATGCGTACCGGAATACGGTCTTCCGATAAGATTTTGACCGCGATCAGGAAATGGGTAGCCACCGGTTGCGCATGTTCCAATGCCGGGACTTGGTGAGGGTTGATTAATTTTGGTTAACGACTCCACAAGTTTTACGAGAAGATCGATATCCTTTTTTTGGGGAGCTACAGCGGGGGGAGAAATGCGGATTTGTGCTTCAGCTTGCTCCGTTCGTCGTTTCAAAACTTCAGATTCTTTCTTTCTAATCACCTGATCAACCGGCGCGTCTGTAAAAATAAAAAGCGCAGGTCTTGATGTTCGGATATCGGCGAGATTGTTGTTTTTCAAAAGCTCATCAAGCTTCTTCTCCGCATCAGGAGTTTTTTTCTGCACAAAGTATTGGTTCAAAATCGGCGAATATCCGACATCAAAATCAGGAGAGCTGTAGGGAAGGAGTTTTTGAAATTTGCTTAATGCACTTTCTTCATCTCTTGAAAATGGAAAATCGTCTGCCCCTTCATCCTGCGGAAGGGGAGCCAACGTAGGCGCTCTCTTTACAGTTGTCCCTCTTTGCGCCTCATACGGAATTTGCGGGACAGGGGAGATTGCGACATTTTTTGGCGACTCTCTCCTTTTGAGGCTGTTTCCGATAAGGATAGTTACTAAGATAAGAAAGAACAAAACCACAGAGAGGACGATAATGAACTTTTTCATTGGTTTTTCGAAAACTCAACTTCAGCCTGTTTAATCTGCTCATATATCGGTTTTTCCCCCACCACAAAAAGGCCAACCCTATTATGGTAGATATCTGCAATAGTATTCTGTTTCATGAACGCTTCAATCTTCATATCCGCCTGAGCTGTCTTTGTTTGGATGAAATACTTGTTCAAAAGGGACGAGTACCCGATATCAAAGTCCTCGGAGCGATACGGGAGTTTCTTTTGAAATTTGCTCAGGCGTTGCAGCTCATCGGCAGTAAAAACTTGGGTTTTGTCAACGTCTGTTTCCCCTCCACCGATCGGGGTGGGTGAGATTTGTCCTTCAAACCCTTCCTGTTTTTCAACATACCGCGTTGGGAGAAGAGTATTTGAGGATTCTTGGGAAGGTGCTTTGGTACGGCGAAACAAGTCAGACAGCAAAACCGCAAAAAACATAACAAGAACCAAAGCAACCGCTCCAATCGCAATGACTTTCGCTCTTCTATCCATAATATTTTCTAACTACCAGTATACTCCTGCCAGACTTGATCAAAGTAGCGTTGTGTGCTTTGGGGGATATTGTTTGGGTATCTTGCGCAACCTGCATGGTAGCAGACGATCGCGCGTCTCACCTGTTCCTGCGACCAGTTAAAATCCGGCGCTTGGCTGTCTGATTTCAGTTTTTCCGCCGAAGCATAGACGCTGTCTCGGATATTCTCAACATACGGTTCGTGGGGATAACCGCCGATTCTATTCACAGCCGATCCATACCCCGGCCAAGTTCCTGACATAAACTGCATCGGCCCCATCGCACCCGCACTATTTCTGAAACATGGATGGCCTGGCGGGATGCCGTTTCCGGCAGTTGAGTACTCAACGATTGTTTCAGGGGGAAGAGACAGAATACTTCCGCATTCAATCCTCATAACAGCCCGTAAGATGACAGGAGGCGTACCGGCTTTCTGTCCTGCCTCATTGAAGATTCCATCAAGAACTCCTGCATTGGGAATAAGACCGGCGCCTCCTTGTCCAGCTTGCCCAGCACCAGAGCCAAGATTCGTAAGCGATTTAACAAGCTTAACCAAAAGCTCGATATCTTTTTTTTGAGGGGCTACAGATGGTGGGGAAGGAACAGGAACCCGAGACTCTTCCTTCGGCTCTTCCCTTGCCTTTCTTGCCTTATCTTCGGCTTTGTTTCGCTGTTCGCTTACCGGTTCATCGCCAAAAACAAAAAGGTAATTGAAATTATCCCTGACGGCCGACATATTGTTTTGTCTTAAAAATTCATCGAGTTTGGCATCGGCTTGAGGCGTCTTTTTCTTTACAAAATATTGACCGGTAAGGTCAGAGTACGCGATATCAAAATCGGCAGATTCGTAGGGAAGCTTCACATTGAACTTTTTTGTGCTGTCAAGCTGATCCTGCGTAAAGACCTTCGAGAATCGTCGTGCTTCATCAAGCAGCCGTTGTTTTTCTTGAGGGGAGAGATTGGTCTCTCTTGACGCCCCACGTGGCGACGGTACTCCCCGCGACTCAAAAGAGACGGTCGGGATGGGTGTTGTGACAGTAGTTTTTCCCTCCTCTTCCCTTCGCCGAAGAAGATTTGAGATAAAAACCGTTGCCACGACAAGAAGAATGAGAAATACCGAGAGCCCAGCGATGAGATACTTATTCATTGGGTTGACAACGAGTCGTAATTCAGGGAAAATTGTATTATTGCCGGTTTTTTTAATTGTATTAAAAAAAAGACCGTCAAGTCAACTCGAAGCCAAAAATAGAACGATATGGGAAAAAACTACACCCCGCTTAAAATCGCAGGTCAAAAACAGCCAGGCGTAAATCGTGTGCTTGTTGCGATTATGGTTGTGACCGCAGTAGTATTGGTCGTAGTTCTTTTTATTCTCATCCAAAAGAGGACACAAGAAGAACAACGTCAACAAAGGTTGCCCACTCCAACACCTTTTGTTGTCCCAACCGAGGTTCCGGCCGCCTCCCCCTCCCCCACCCTTGACCAAAAGTCAGCTACACCTGGAGGTGCGAAAGAGCCTCCGCAAGCAACGCCTGAGGGAGGGCTCAGCCCGGAAATTAGCCCACAGCCTTAAAAAAGGGTATGGCGCTTATCTTGTTTTTTATTCAGCTTATCGCTCTCTACTTCGTATCGCGCGTTACCATCCAAGAATTATTTCATTTTTTCCAGCGTTTTATAAAAAGCGAGCGAGTCTTGTTTGTCCTCATGTCGGTCCTTTTTTTTCCAGGGACTTTGTTTCATGAGGCGGCACACCTTTTTGTTGCTTTACTTCTTCTTTTGAAGGTGAGGGAGATAAAGATCTTTCCGGAGCTTGAAGATGGGAAGATAAAACTTGGGAAAGTCACCTATGAAAAGCGCGATTTTGTGCGAGGAATAGTGGTTGGGATTGCACCGATCTTGTCCGCCCTGTTTTTGTTTTGGTTCTTTGCATACTTTAAGATTTTTCCCCAAGAGAGTTTGCTCGCAAATCTGTTCTTGGGTTATATCGTCTTTACGGTCTCTTCAACGATGTTTTCATCACGGCAGGATCTTGTTGATGTGATTTATGTTATTCCGTTTGCCATTTTTCTTATCGGAGTTTTTTACATATTCGATATCCGTCTTCAGGTTGTTTTTCAGAATAAGCAAGCGGTTGAGGCGGTCTTTGATACAGTACAGCAAATAAACTTCTATCTGCTTTTTTCTTTACTTATAAACCTTTTTGGTATTATAGTATTAAAGGCAGTACGGTCATTTCTTCGAAAATGAAATCACAAATTATTGCACAAACCGTAAAGATAGGAGGACAAACGATAAGGGGTCCTTTGGGTGGGGGAATAAATACCTTAGGTGATGTGATAAACCGGGTGATGACCGTTCTTGTTCCCTTTGCTGCTGTAGTCCTTTTTTTGGTTTTAGTTTGGGGCGGATATGATTTTGTCTTATCTGGCGGGAATCCCGAGAAGGTGAAGAAGGGAAAGGCAAAGATCACAACCGCACTGGTGGGATTTCTACTTCTTGTTTTTTCATTCTTGATAGTCCGTCTCGTCTCACAGATTTTCGGATTAGGGACAGACCTTTTCCAATAATACATAAGCGATGGTGTTGAAGAAAATTACCCTTCGGAATTTCAGAAACTTTATTGATTCCTCCTTTGAGTTTGGTTCGGAACTTACCGTTATAGTAGGCGAAAATGCAAAGGGGAAGACAAATCTTTTGGAGGCGATTTTTTTTCTCATAAACGGGATTGGGTTTCGAGAGACAAAGGAGATTGAGCTTCTGAACTTTGCAAGCCGCGGGCATGCGGAGGTTGCAGGAGCTTTCCTTGAAGACGGCGAAATTCACGACTTCAAGATAGTTCTTGCACAAAGAGGCGAATCGGTTGAGAAAGGTTATCTGGTTGACAAGATGCGAAGGAGACACTACCAGTATGCGAAGGAGCAGACAAAGGCAGTGCTTTTTACGCCGCAGCAGATAGAGATGCTCACCGGATCGCCGGAGAAAAGGCGCGAGTATTTCAATCGGCTCATCTCATTTTACGATCTTGAGTATAAGAGGCGGCTTGATAATTACGAGCAAGCGCTTCGGAAAAGAAACAGAATTCTTGAGCATCATGAGAATCTCACAAAGCTCCAGGCGGAGCTTTCCTTCTGGAATGATTATCTTGAGGAGGAAGCATCGTATGTGACAAAGAGGCGTATTGAGTACGCCGACTTTTTGAACAAGCATCCTCGAATCGATGCAAAGACGTTTCAAATCGAGTATCAGAAAAATGAATTTACCAGAAAGAAAGCCCAAGAAATTTTTGCTTTTGAAACGCGCATAAGAAGAACAGCGATTGGACCGCAGAAAGACGATGTGCAGATTTATCTTGATGGAAAAACCAAGAAAAATATTTCGCGTTTTGGTTCACGAAGCGAGCAGCGGTTGACTATTTTGTGGCTAAAGATGAATGAGATTGCCTACCATAGGGAAATAATGAAAAAAGATCCGATTCTTCTTTTTGATGATGTTTTCTCGGAGCTTGATGAGAAAAACAGAAAGATTATCTTTGGACTCATCAAAAACCACCAGACGGTAGCAACCACAACCGATAAAAAAATTCTCGATCTTGCCAAAACCCCAAAGAAAGTAATCCCACTTTAGCCCACCCCAAAAGCCCATGGCAACCTCGTAGGTTGCCGAGGCACTTTACTCGAGGAAGTCGCGGAGTTTGCGGGCGCGGGTGGGGTGCTTGAGTTTTCGGATTGCCTTTGCCTCAATCTGTCGGATTCGCTCACGTGTCACCTTAAACTCTCGTCCAACCTCCTCCAAGGTCTTTGGTTTTGAATCTTCAAGGCCAAATCGCATCATCAAAACCTTCTTCTCCCGAGGCGAAAGCGTCTCAAGGACTGTATTGAGGGCATCTTTAAGCAATTCCTTTGAGACCTTGTCATATAGCGTTGGCTGATTCTTGTCTGCGATGAACTGCTCAAGTGTCGTCTCTTTGTCGTCTCCTATAGGGGTTGACAGTGATTTTGGTTGCTGTGAGATTCTCATAAGATTCTCAACCTCCGCAATCGTAATCTGCATCTCCTTTGCAATCTCTTTGAGCTTTGGCTCACGGCCGTATTTTTGAGTCAGCCTTCGCTGAGTCTTATAGAAGCGATTTATCTGATCAACCATGTGTACCGGAATCCGGATCGTTCGTGATTGATCAGCGATTGCTCTGGTTATCGCCTGTCGTATCCACCAGGTTGCGTACGTTGAGAATTTATACCCCCGTCTCCAATCATACTTCTCAACCCCCCGGATCAAGCCCTTATTTCCCTCCTGAATGAGATCTAAAAAGGAGAGTCTTCGCCCCAAGTATTTCTTTGCAATGGAAACAACAAGCCTAAGGTTCGATTTTATGAGTCGTTCTTTTGCCAAAAGATCATTCTTCTCGTATCGTTTTGCAAGATCAACCTCCTCTTCAAACGTCAGAAGAGGAGTCTTTCCGATCTCTTTCAAGTATTTTTTAATTGGGTCAAGAGATTCACCGTGTCGGGTTGAGATCAGATGCTCAATCTCGCGCTCTATCTCTTCTGCGGATTTTTTCGCATCCTCCTCCTCGCGCGTTGAGACGGTTTCAAAGATATCAATGCCTTTCTCAAGGGCCTGATTGAAGAATTCATCAATCTCATCGATATGTTTCTCAGGCTCCGGATAGATCAATAAAATATCATCCTGAACCAAGAATCCGTCTTCTTCGCCCTGCGTCAAGAGATCATTGAGTGTTTTGGGAAGCTTTTGCTTCGTCATAAGCCTTTCTATTTTATACCGGAAGGAGCATTTTTTCTACCTCTTTTAGCTGGTTTGTGAGTTTTTTGACCTCTTGTTCCTGTTCTTTTGAAAAGTGTTCGGTGACGGCTACAAGCTCTGTAATTTTCTTTTTTAAAGCGATTTTTTTGATCTCATAGGCGAGGCGCTCTACGTTTTCCTCAAGTTCTCCCTGATAGGTTGCATAAAGATATATCTCGTCAAACACCGGCCGAAGCTCAAAATTAAGCTTATTTGCAAAGGTTTTCAGATGGAATTTTGAAGAATGTTTATTCTCAAACTCAAGATATAAAGTTGCAATTTTCTCATATGATGGAATCGAGAAGTCTTGGGGACTTACGATCTCAAATATTTTTTTGGCAATCCGATATGATTCTTCACTCTGAAAGACAAGGCTTAATAGGTATTTTTGGATATTTCGCTCACGATCCCCATTTTCAGATTTCTTAAAGGATTGGGTAAGAAACTGCTGCTCTTTTTTCTTACGTTTTATCTTTCTTATGAGCGTCTCAACGCTCGCCTCTGTTACATCCAAGATGCTCGCAACTTTTTTTATGTAGTGTGATTGTACGATAGGATTTCGTATCCGCTCGATGAAAGGAAGTACCTCATCCCCAATCTTCCGTTTGTTGAATGCGTCATCAGGCGGATAGGTTTTTATTGCCTGGTCAATTACAAAGTCGTAGATAGGAAGTCTCTTCTTGAGCGCTTTCTTAAATCGGGCTGCGTCAGATCGAATCGCCTCATCTGGATCTTTAGCAAAATCAAACTGTACTACCTCGATCTCAAAATCGAGGCGTTCGGCTTCTTCAATCCCGCGTTTCATCGCTTCTTTGCCAGCAGTGTCTTCGTCAAGAGCCAACGTTATCCTTTCGGTGTAGCGCTTAAGAAGCATAAGCTGTTCTCGTGTTACCGAAGAACCTTTTATCGCAACAAAATTTTCAAAGCCTTGCTGATACGGAGTTATCACGTCGAATTCGCCCTCCACAAGAAGGGCGTTCTTTTCCTTTTTTATTGCTTCTTTGGCAACATGGATTCCAAACAATGTTTCTCTCTTATGGTAAACAGGGGTTTCGGGAGTATTGATATATTTTGCTTCTTCCTCATCTTCGTTCAGGTTTCTTCCGGAGAACCCTACGATATTTCCTCGTGCATCAAAGATCGAAAACATGAGCCTGCCACGAAAGCGGTCGTAGAGTTTGCTTCCTTCTCCTTTTACCGCAAGTCCTGCTTGTTGGATCTCTCCCTCTTCAAAATTCTTTTTTTTGAGAAACTGAAGGAGAGAGTCCCAAGAAGAAGGGGCGTAGCCGAGTTGAAATTTTTTGGCAGTCTGTTCCTTGATTGTGCGATTTTTAAGATACTCAAGAGCTTTTTTTCCAAAAGAGGTCTTAAAAAGCACATAGGTAAAGTATTCTCCTGCTAATTGGTTTATTCGCAAAAGTCGCTCCTTTTTCTTCCACATGCTGTCTTCATACGAGATGTCGCGGAGCTTGACGCCGGATTTGTCAGCAAGCTCCCGGAGCGCCTCAAAAAACGTAATGTTTTCCCACTTCATCAAGAACTTGATTACATCACCGCCCTCGCCACACGCGCCAAAGCAGTGCCAGATCTGCCGCTCAGGAGAGATAACAAATGACGGAGTCTTCTCCTTGTGAAAAGGACACAGAGCTTTGAAGTTGCGGCCCGCCTTTCTTAAGGTAATGAAGGATCCGATGAAATCAACGATATCAACCCGCTTTTTTACTTCCTCCAATGCATTGTTCATCGTCTCCTATTGTACCACTTTGCCCTTTGCACTTTGAATTTTTAACTTATATAATAATTTTGATGCTTTACATCTATCTTGACAAAAATCAGATCTGCCTTCTTTCGTTGAAGAAAACACTATTGGGGCAGTTTGAGACAAACTATTTTGTAAGAAAACATGAGATCGATCTTTTAAATCGAGGCAGAGTAAACAGCGTTGATCTTCTGGCATCTGCTATAAAAGAGGCGTTGACCCACTCGCAGGCGCAGGAAAAAGATGTATTTCTTATACTTCCTCAAGAAAGTTTTCATTTCTTCAAAGCCGATATCCCCCAAGACATCGCCCAATCGGCAGTCTTTTCGTTTATGATGGATAAGGCGCGAGCCTCCTTGTCTGTTGATCTTGACAATTGTTTTTTCGACTTTTTTGTAAAAGAAACCGACAAGCAGAAACAGCTCTCTTTTTTTGCAGCGGAGTTTGAAGTCGTCAAAGCCTATGCAGAGGTGTTTCAGCTGGTTGGACTAAAACTCGTGATGGTCCTTCCGGAGACGCTCGCCTTATTTAAGCTTTTTGAAAAGACGCTCCGGCGCGAGAAGAGAGAAACGATTTTTTATGTATCGTACCAAAAAGATAATAAGCTTACTGGCTACTTGTTTGATTCGGGAGGTCTTCAGGTTGCAGAGAGATGGGAGAGGGCGGTTTCTAAGGAGGAGAAACTTGAGGAGGTCTTAAAAAGCAAAAAAGAAGAGTTTGAGGGACAGGGAGTCAAACTCAATAGGATTATTCTGTCCGGCGATCAATCGGAAAATGTCAGGCAAGATACATTTACCAAGGAAGTCGGTGTATGGACGAATCCTTTAAAGCGGATCATTCCCGATTTTTATGAGGAGTACCTGAAGATGCTTGTTGCAACCGACAAGCCATTTCCTCTCTTATCGTTTGATATGTGTTTTGGCGCATTTGTATTTTCTCAAGAGAACAAAGAATTTCAGATGCTTCGAAAACCTGTTCGGGGAAAGAAAGGTGAGGGCTTTTCGCTTGCGAAGATCCCTGTTTTTAAAAGGGAAGTCCTTATTTTCCTTGTTTCGGCAATTGTCTCATTTCTTGCTTTTCTTGGAGTTTCCCGTCTGAATATAAACGTTCGGGATATAAAACTTCCCCAGTTTCAGGTGCCAAGCTTAGACTTCTTACAAAAACCAACCCCCACCCCAACCAAGGCGCCAACCCCAACCCCGAAACCGCAATTTAAGAAGGAAGAGTTAAAGGTCAATGTACTAAACGGTTCAGGAACAGCAGGGAAAGCCTCTGAAGTAAAGGACCTTTTGACAGAGGCCGGATATCAAGAGATACTGACCGGGAATGCAGATAATTTTGATTACGAGACAACGGTTATTCGGGTTAAGAAAGAAAAATCGACAGCAGCAGATGTCATAAAGAAAGATCTTTCTGAATCTGTCACCAATCCAAAAGTAGAGACGCTCGATGCGGACGAAGCCTCCGACGTCGTCATCATAATCGGCGCCGACCTCAAGTAAAACCTACTTCAATTATTTAAATAATTGAGCTGCTGCCGCTTTTCACTACAATTTATTAATAAATTGTAGTGCTCTTTACTCAATTGGTCAATTTATTGAATAAATACGAGATTACACCGCGTAGGTGTGTGTAAAAGGCAGACATTATATTGGGTTGCGAAAAAGCGCTTTAAAAAGTAGAATATCAATACATACTATGAAAATCACATATGATCCAGTTTCGGATGCGATGTACATATACTTTTCCAAAAAAAGGAAAAGCGCTCGCACAGAAGAGGTGAGCGAAGATATTCTCGTGGATTATGCCGGGAAAGAATTAGTTGGCATAGAAATTCTTAACGTTTCCCAAAAGCTTCCTAAAAGGGAATTAGATCGAGTTGCTCTCACTCCAGCATAACAATTCTTCGCAAGAGGATGATTTTTAGGCTCAAAATTAGTATAATTAGTACTCTTATGGAAAAAGAACTTGAAAAACGGCTAACGAACATTTTGACAAAAATTGATCTCCCAACGAAAAAGAAGGAGCTTGCGGCTCTTCAGGAGGAGACCTATGATCCTGCCTTTTGGAAAGACACCAAAAGAGCTGCAGAGATCTCAAAGAAGATAGATCTTTTGAAAAAAGAGATAGAAGACGCAGAGATGGCGCAATTGCTCCTTGAGGAAAAAGAATATAGGGAGGCGGAGAAGCTCATCGACAAGTATGAGATGTTACTTTTTTTGTCTGGAGAGCATGACAAGGGCGATGCGATTTTTGCGATTCATGCTGGGCAGGGCGGAACCGAGGCGATGGATTGGACAGAGATGCTTCTTCGCATGTATACGCGCTACTTTGAGAAAAAAGGCTGGCGGTTCGAGGAGATTGACCGCGTGCCGGGTGAGGAGGCCGGGATAAAAAGCGTAACTTTGAATGTACACGGAGATTTCGCATATGGCTATCTTAAGGCTGAAGCAGGAGTCCATCGACTTGTCCGGCAGTCTCCTTTCAATGCCGACAAACTAAGACAGACTTCCTTTGCATTGGTTGAAGCATTGCCGACTGTTGAAGATAAAGAAGTTGAAATAAAAGAGGAAGATCTTGAATGGCAGTTTTTCAGATCAGGCGGTCACGGCGGTCAAAATGTAAATAAAGTATCAACTGCGGTCCGCCTCTCCCACAAACCAACAGGGATTACCGTTGCATGTCAGACCGAAAGACAACAGAGACAGAACAGAGAAAGCGCCTTGAAGCTTCTTCGTGCAAAATTGTGGCAAATTGCGCAGGAGAAGAAGGAGAAAGAGATAGAATCTTTCAAAAAAGAGAAGATTGCAAGCTGGGGAAGACAGATACGCTCCTATGTCCTTCACCCATACAAATTGGTCAAAGATCTTCGAACAAGCCACGAAGAGAAACAGGTGGATAATGTCTTGGATGGAGATCTGGATGGTTTTATCGAGGCCTATCTTAAAGCATAAGTCAGATGACTTGCCTTTTTTGCGGCAGAGTGCTATGCTTTTTGTACCATGAAAAAAGCCACCAAGGTTCGTCAGCTTGATCCGCAAGTAAGAGAAAAAATTTCACTTCAGGGGCTCCTTCTTATTTTTTTATTAGCAATCGCGCTTGGTGCTGGCGGAGCGTATATTCTTTCCACATTTGGCCAATCACTTCCTATTCTAAAATCTCAAAGTAACAAGGTAAGGATCGGTAAAGTTGCAGGAATTTTTGACAAAAAAAGATTTCCCGATAAAGCAGAGGGTATTTTGAAAGAAGGAGGGATAGAAGGAGAAGGCAATTTTCATCTTGAGCGCCCAGGCGGTGAGTCTCAAAATGTCTACCTTACCTCAAGCATCGTAGACCTCTTGCAGTTTGTCGGTAAAAAAGTGCGAGTCTGGGGCGAAACCTTCAAAGGCGAGAAGGCCGGATGGCTCATGGATGTTGGCTACATCGAAGTTTTATAAGCTTATTTCTCATGATAAAGTTTGATGACGTTAGCAAGCAGTTTCCATTGGGAAATATTGCGCTTAAAAACGTTTCATTTGAGATTAATGACAACGAATTTGTGTTTTTGGTTGGTCCCTCGGGCGCTGGAAAGACAACGATTGTAAAGCTCATCTTGCGACAGTTCACTCCAACCTCCGGCAGAGTCACCATAAACGAGCACGATGTTTCGCAGAAAACCTTCAAGCATGTTGAAGAGTTGCGAAGAGATATCGGGGTAGTATTTCAGGACTTCAAGGTACTTCCGGATAAAAACACTTTTGAGAACATAGCGCTTAGCTTAAAGGTTCTGGGGTTGAGGCAAAGACAGATCATCGCAGAAATTAAGGAGGCGTTGCGCTTGGTTGGATTGTCTGGAAAAGATAATGTTTTTCCAGCCCAGCTTTCTGCAGGCGAGCTTCAGCGTGTTGCAATAGCAAGAGCTATCGTTGGCAGTCGTGACATTATCCTTGCTGATGAGCCAACTGGCAATCTTGATCCAAAAACCGCATGGGAGATTATGAAGATTTTCAAGAAGCTTGAGGGAGAGAAAACGATTATTTTTGCAACCCACAACACCGATATCGTAAACAGTCTCAAAAAGCGAGTGTTAGTTCTTAATGAAGGAGGCCTTGTCAAAGACGTCAAAAAAGGAGGGTATGAGGTATGAATGAGATCTTGGTTTCAGTGCGAAGAACGCCGTTTCAGTCGCTTGCTTCTTTTCTCATCCTTTTTTTCACGCTTTTTTTAAGTTTATTTTTCTTTAATCTTACCTCCTTTTTCAACGGCATACTTTCCTATGTTGAGACGAAGCCACAGGTGACCGTGTACTTCCAGAATCAAACAAGAGAAGGCGAGATCTTTAAAATTCGAGATACCATACAGGCGTCCGGAAAGGTTCTTGAGCTAAAGTATGTGTCCAAACAGGATGCCTTAAAAATCTACCGGGAACTTAACAAAAATAATCCGCTTCTTTTGGAAATGGTGACAGCAGAGATTTTGCCTGCATCCTTGGAGATCTATGCCAAAAAGCCGGAGTATCTTGTGGAGATTGCAGAGTTCATTAGAAAACAGCCGGGTGTTGATGAAGTGATTTTCCAAAAGGACATCGTTGATAAATTACTAACCCTCACGAATGTGTTGCGGAGAGCATCGCTTTTTGTATTTTTATTTCTCCTTCTGATATCGTTTATTGTTCTTATGACAACTACTGCATTTAAGATCGCTCTTAAAAAGGATGAGATAGAACTCTTACGACTTCTTGGGGCATCGAACTTTTATGTGCAAAAACCTTTCTTGTACGAAGGAGCTTTATTTGGTGTTTTTTCAGGGTCGCTTGCCTTTGGCATATTCTACCTATCGTATCTTTATTTCAGTCCTTTCCTGGCGTCCTACCTCACCGGAATCCCACAACTCTCCTTTTATGCCTTGGGGAATCTAGGTCTTTACGTCTGGCCGCCCAGCGCCTATTTTATCGTATTTTCATATATTCTCATTGTTTTTTTTGGTGTACTCATCGGTGTTTTGGGCAATCTATTATCAACGTCAAAATACTTAGGTGAGTAATGGGACTTTTGAAAAAAGCTATCTTTGCCCTTGTGATTCTGACTCTTTTTCTCTTCTTTGGTAAACCCGCAGGCGCACAGACATGCAAATCAAAAGAGGAATGCGAAAAGTTAATCACCGAGTATGAGCAAAAACTCAAAAGCCTTGGAGAACAGAAAAGTACTCTTTCTCAACAGATTCAGTTCATGGATACCCAGATTTATCTTACGACACTTCGGATTCAAGAGACTGAAAGACAGATAGAGCTAACCGAGAAGGAAATCGAGGAATTGACCAACCGTATTGAGAGACTAAACACCTCCTTGGATTACCTTACGCGGCTGCTTCTTAAGAAGATTGCTGAAGGGTACAAAAGACGAGAGATTCCCTTCATAACGATTTTTTTGGATTCCGACAATGCGTCCATGCTTGTCAATAGACTTAAATACGCGCGAGTCACTCAAGAGAATGATCGGCGGGTTGCGTTTCAGCTTCAACAAGCAAAGCTCAACTTCGAACAGCAAAAGCAACTTCGCGAACAGAAGAAACTCGATCTTGATCAGCTGAAGGCGACATTGGATAAACAAAAAATAGATCTGGACAATCAGAAAGGAGCAAAGCAGAGACTTCTTGTACAAACGCAAAATGACGAGCGGACATATCAGGGACTATTGGCAAGAGCGCGCGCCGAATTCGCAGCCATCCAAGGAATTATCGCAGGTGCAGGAACAGAGACTAAACTCCGTGATGTCTCAAAGGGTGAAACGATTGCTTCACTTATTTCAGGTGCATCGTGTAATTCATCAGGGACACACCTTCATTTCATTGTTCAGGAGGGAGGATCGGTAAATAGCCCATTCAGTTATCTAAAGTCGGTTGACAATCAAAATTGTTCTGGCTCAAGCTGCGGTTCAGGAGACGGCGATCCGTTTAATCCTTCAGGAAGTTGGGATTGGCCACTCTCACCAACGATCAAGATGTATCAGGGATATGGTGAGACATGGGCTGTCAGAAACACGTGGGTTGGGCAGGTTTATCGCTTTCATAACGGAGTCGATATCGAGGGGGCATCGTCCAATGTTACCGCAGTTTCCGACGGAACGCTTTATCGCGGAAGCTATGCGGTTGGATGCGCCCTCTCGTATGCGAAATTGGTACACAAAGATTCCAATGTGATAACGCTCTATTTACACGTCTACATCCAGTAAAACCCTCACTTTTGTCGCTTATAGTACGTTGATTAGATTAGGCGTGTCTTCTATGCTCCAGGACGTTAAATTCGAAGCCCGCAGTAAAAGTGTCAAATTTTAAA
>JACOYT010000023.1 GCA_016181725.1 Candidatus Roizmanbacteria bacterium
AGGACGCGGCGTGCGCCATTCTCCGCCCTTAAAGTATCTTTCTGGGATCGGTATGACTGATATCGGTTTTTGTTCAAGACGAAGATTTTGAATTTTCTCCAGATCGCGCTGGGAGTAGAATGTGGCCACTTTTTGTTCCGGCCGATATTTATAATCCCAGAAATAAATTTCTTCGCCGTTTGATAAGAAAATAAAACCGGCATTGATGGATTCTGCGTATTGAAGGGCCTGCTGTTTTGCAGAAGCAGGATCAACAGCGAAACGCTTTGCTTCAATCACGGCTATTCCTCGGCCCCGGCTATCTTTCAAAATATAATCAGCACGTCCGGCTTGCGAGGTTTCTTCGGTAATGACTTGGTTTTTATCTTCCGGGTCCCAGCTAGCTTCGCGGAGTTTTCGGTCAATCAAAATGCGCGCGTCTGTCTCGTGTAAAAACTTTTTTCCGGTTGTGTCTTGATTGGGCATATCTTTATATCTTTTTCATTTCTTCAAATATCTTATTTCCCAAATCTCTTTTATCAATCAAGAAATTTTCCCACTTGTTTGTCTTCTTTCGTCCTCGTCCAGCTATAAACTTATAAATTGGTCCGAGTTTGGGATTATTTGATTTTCTCGCTAGTTTAACGAATGCTCTCGCGGGAACAAACCATAGGTAATCCCAAATGTCTCCGTCTTCGGTATCAAAAAAAGCAAAAACCAACCCCATGGCTTTATCTGCTTTTACGCTTTTTACTTTAATGTGAGCAATTAACGAGGTATTGGATGGTGTTCCATATCTAGTCTTAACTTGAAGGTGAAAGTTTTTGAATTCATTTCTTGGCTTTACCAAAATATCAACACCTTCATCGTCGGTAAGTGGCTTATAACAAGACAGATTTGGGCCGTATAGCGTGATAAGTTCAGCTATTCTTGCCTCTCCGATATCTCCTTTTTGCCTCGAAGATACGCTTGATGAAACGGGGTATTTCTTTTCCGCAATCGCCTCATCAATCGTCTTAACACTATCGGACACTCTTATTTTTAAGGTTCTCAAGCCGAAAGTAGATGGCGCAGTTTTAATGAAAAGCGATTTCGTTTTCTTCTCGTTTATATCAACAGTAAGCAATGCGTCCATTGTAGCTTCCGGTGTCTTCCCGGCCGATTGTAAGTAGCCAACTTTCAACGCTCGCTTGGTAATTTCTTTACTGTGCAACGGTTTGTCCGCCTCAGTAAGGACTTTGTAGGCAGCTTTTTTAAACTCTTTCATAATAATTTATGTTCTTTAAGACTGAAGTGGCTTGTCTTGCTTACAATCACATGATCTTTCACCTCAATACCAAGAAGCTTGCCGGCATCAACCAGTTGTTTCGTTATCTCTGAATCTTCTTGCGATGGCGAAGGGTCTCCGGCTGGGTGATTGTGAGCAATAATTACCTGTGCGGCTAAATGCCGTACTGCCGGCTCGAATACTTCTCGCGGATGAACAAGATTGGCGTTAAGAGAACCAACCGAAATAATCTCTCGTTTGATTTCTTGATTCCGCGCATCCAAAAAGAAGATCACAAAATGCTCCTTTTTGTTGTCGCGGAGATCTTTCAGTTGATCCCAAACATCCTGTGGCGAAAGCAGTAAAACCGACTGCTTATTTTGTAGAAGCCGGCGGCCCAACTCAAAGCAAGCCACGACTTCGCAGGCCTTCGCCGCGCCAAGCCCAAAGGTACTCTTGAGTTCTTTGACTGATGCTTTCGCCAATCCAACACCGCTAAATTTTTTGAGAATTTTACTTGAAAGCTCAACAACATTTATGCCCTCACTGCCGGTCCGTAGAAGAATCGCTAAAAGTTCCGAATCCGAAAGCCGCTCGGGTCCGTACTTCTCGAGTTTTTCTCTTGGTCTATCAATTTTTGGTAAATCTTTTATCTTCATATCCCCCTTACTTTCCCACATTTTTGGCCTGATTTCAACCTAAAATTCCCACCTTCGGCGCATGCCGGAGGCGGGGTGTTTGGGATATGGTATTTTCTTATTTATTTAATATCTCCAATAGGGCGGGGAAACGATAAATTTTATTGCGCTTTTTCCAGAAAGCAACATCCTCAATAATCCCCGCGGCCTTGAATTTGCTTATTAGTGTAAATAGTGTCTGTGTATTTTTTATTCCCGACAGTCTCCGAATGGCCACCGAATTAAAAAATGGATTTACAAAAATTGCATCAAGAAATTCATGGGCATATTTTGAATTTAGCCCCAGCGCTTTTGATCTCAGCTCCTCGTGAAGATTTAAAATATCCTGACATGTTTCCTGGGTTTTTTGCGCCTGTATATTCAATCCGCGAAGAAAAAAAACTAGCCAATTTTCCCAGTCATCCTTTTCGCTTACACCGTTCAACAAATCATAATAATCCCGCCTATGTTCTTCAAAAAATTCACTTAAATAAATAAAAGGGTAGGACAGCAGTTTTTTCTTATACAGCATTAAAGAAATAAGTAGGCGACCAATACGCCCGTTGCCGTCCTCAAATGGATGGATTGCCTCAAATTGATAATGTACGACGCCTATTTGTACCAAAACTTCTCGTTCATCGGAATGAATATATTTTTCTAAGTCACTAAAAAGTTCCGGAATGGCATCCGGCAGCGGCGGAACATATGTTGCCTCATCTATCGTTGAACCCGGTTTTCCAATATAAACCAATTTACGTCTAAACTCTCCAGGCCCTCGGTTGTGTCCCCGCGCCGAGCGCAAAAGAATCGCGTGAAGTTCTTTGATAAGACTTTCAGTTAATGGGCGTTCTTTCAATTTCTCAACGCCTTGCTCCAAAGCATGACGATAGTTGATAATTTCACGAAAATCTTTTTCCTTGGCCGTGTCCTCCTTTTGGCTGTCCATAGCCTCTTGTTCGAGCACTTCGCTTAAGGTAGCTTGTGTGCCCTCAATCTGTGAACTTAAAACGGCCTCACGAGTTGCAAGAGTTCTTGCGACAAGACTAGGGTTTTTAAGCTGGGAAAGAAGAACGTCAAGTTTGCTTATTGAAGCATGGGCCCTAGCAATATCTGCAACTAGTTTTTCGTAGTTAATGCTTGGGGGCAGTTTTGGGGGGCTGAATGATGTTTTAGCCATAAAAAACAAGTAGAATCAAGTAGAATAAGGAGTCGGTTTATTCTATTGTCTATAGTTATCATATTACACTGTTCTAGTTTAAGATAAAATACTAGATTAAGTCTCTAATTTTTGTGTTTTCCTTACTTTCCCACATTTTTGGCCTGATTTCAACCTAAAATCCCCACCTCCGGCATATGCCGGAGGCGGGGGCGGGGCGTTTTGCGGCACAAAACCCAAGCAATCTATATTCAATTGTCAAGCGATTGTCAACCGCGCTGGATAC
>JACOYT010000045.1 GCA_016181725.1 Candidatus Roizmanbacteria bacterium
AAATTTTCTTCACCAAAGTATCTGATAGATCAAATAAGAGATTTTTTGGCGCCATACCTGGAAATAATACCATGTTTCACGCTTTATGTTTCACGTTTCCTGCTTTCGTCCTATAGTTGACATCTGTTTTGCCCTGTAGTATAATAAGGCTCTTGTATGAAAAAATCGCTCGTTGGGGTGACGACGTTTTTCCTGCTTCTTTTTACGGCAGTGTCTGCTTCTGCCCAACAGTATGGGCCGTATCAAGCGCCTGCTGCGCCATCCATTCTGGTTGAAAAGATGGTTGGGAAACCGACTATCACAAAAGGGGGCGTAACAACTTCGGACTTTGTTGACAATCTTTCTCCATCTGATCCTCGATTCCGATCTGAACAAGAAGTCGACTTTCGCGTCTCCGTAAAAAATCCGACCGATACTATGCTCAACAATGTCGTTGTGAAGGATTTCCTCCCTGATTTCGTAACCGTGCTTGAAGGACCAGGAAGCTTCGACGCTTCATCAAAGACGATAACGGTAAGCGTCGGCACGCTTGCGCCGCAAGAGGAAAAGGTTTTTCTCATAAAAGCAAAGGTTGTTTCGCAAAACCAGCTTCCCGCTGACCAGAGCATCGTCTGTGTGGTAAATAGGGTGACAGCCCAAGCAAACGGCGCATCTGATGAGGATACCGCACAGTTCTGTATCGAAAAAGAGGTCGTTGGTGCACAAGAAGTGCCTGCTGCAGGGCCGGAACTGGGCCTTGCGCTTTTGGCGGTGAATGCCGCAGCTTTGGCAGCAGGACTCTATTTGAGAAAACGAGCATAAAAAGTTTCTATTTTTGAAGATCTTTAGGGAAAGGGGGTGAAAATATGAAAGAACGACTCAGAAAAACAGGCGCAGCCGTTAGTGTTGTTGCAGCCTTAGCTGCCGGAGGCGTTGCAGGCTGGGCAGCAAGAGGACAAGACAGACCGGTTGCTTCGGTAGAGCTTGGTGCAGGGAGTTCTCAAAACGAAAATGGGCTCGCACCTGGATCGGTCGTTGAAGTTTTTAAGGCGGGGGATGCCCTTGCTTATCCAACTTTAGTTACTCCTGATCCATCGCGCCAACCAGTTTTCCCTGATGTTCCCTTTGGAGGCCGTCCAGCACTACTCGCATATGAAACGCCATTTGAATCTGGTGACTATTTTCAGCACCGTAAAGGAGATATAGACGTTCCACAGTTTTATTACCGAGTGATGACTGCTGGAGAAGTAACGGTCGATCAGCTTGGTGTCTCGTGTAAAGCAACAAAAGATAAAGGATGTGCGGTGATTTTAATAAACCACTTTGGGGAAACCGCAATGTTTAGAGAGGCCACGGTGGACAATGGATTTACTGTTGCAGGACGAGTTTTTGATATGGGAACACCCGATAAAACAACGTTGGCCGCACAAGCATTACTTGACCACTACATGGGAAGAATGACTGGCTCAACAGAAGGCGCAAACTGTAGTACTATCGAGGCGTGTCCACAGGTTGAGTGGCATGTGGTTGTGTTTGGAAACGGAGAACCACAACAACACTGGGCCGGCCTTTTCAGCAGGTAATAGTTGGAGAAATTCTTTAATCAAGAAGGAAAACGTATGAAAAAGAGACGCGAGAGCCTGAATAGTGAAAAGACATTGCTGGTTGTGACGGATTATCCAAGCGATCGGTATTCAGAACGGGTACTTGAGTACCTCTCAAAGACCCACAATATCCTCGTACTGGCCCAAAAAGATGGTAAAAAGAGGCTATACCATGAGCGCAAGCGCCTCACAATTGCCAAAGTATGGAGTCGCGGCAATAATGTATCGCTCCTTCGCATGCTCGCCTACGTCGTAAGATATGATCGCGTGCACAATATCCTTTTCCAGTTTGATCTTAAGACCTTTGGCGGAGTACTCCCTTTGATACTTTTGCCGGTTATCTTACTCGTTCTTAAGACGCTTGGGAAATACACCTATGTAGAGCTCCACCGACTTCGATACAACCATCCCCTCTATATCTTGTTCTATCAAATTATTGGAAAATTGACAGACAAAATCATCGTAGTTGAAAGAAATACCAAACAAAGGCTTTTGGCGATCGTTCCTGAAGTAAAAATAGCCTTCCTCCCGCTTGTGATCTTAAAAAAGGAAAGGATCTCAAAAAGAAAAAAGGTGAAGGAGGCGCTCCGAAACATCATGAAATCCTACAAAAATACTGTCTCCAAAGCCTACCATCTTCCTCCATCTGATCTTGCGATCAAGGTAAAATAAAAGTCTATGAGACAGGCTTTGAAAAAACATGCTTTCCCGCGCATCCTGTGTGCGGTTGTCATTCTTATCGCTTTTCTAACGTATAAGCCAGGAACTTTCCTTTCAGGCTGGGATACGCTACATCCGGAGTTTGATTTCCCCCTGAATTTTAAACGACTTATTTTGGGAGTATGGCGAGGGGAGCAGGGACTTGGCGCCGTAGCAGGACATTCACATATGGCAGACCTCCCGAGAGTTTTTATTCTCTGGGCGTCTCATTTTGTCGTTCCGTTGAACACATTGCGCTATCTTTATCTATTTTTATGCCTTCTTCTTGGACCTTTCGGGATGTATTACCTTTGCGTATATCTTGGGAAAAACGTCATTCTGGGGAGGAGCGAAGCGACGACTCCAGAATCTGCAGATTCTGGACAAGTCCCACGACTACGCTCGGGACAAGCCAGAATGACAAAAAAGCAAACCTCATTTCTTGTAGCCTTTCTCACAGCCCTTTTTTACCTCCTCAACCTCTCCACCCTGCAACAGTTTTACACGCCATTTGAGATGTTTCCGACACAGTACGCCTTCCTCCCTTGGATCATGCTTTATTCGATTAAGTTTTTGGGTGAAGGCGGGAAAAAGAACCTCACGTTGTTTGCCCTGTTCACACTTTTTGCTACACCTCAAGCATATGCAGCGCACCTCTGGTACGCATTTTTTGGGGTGTAGGTGCTGTTTCTGCTGCTTTACCTAATCCTAAACAAAACTCAAAGCGCAAAACTCAAAGGGCAAAAGGGGAAAGAAGAATTGGAAACGGGTCCTGCCGCGGTCTCCTTCCCGCCAGTGCTCGCTACGCTCCGCGCTGTCGGGAACCCTTCCGACCGCGTCACCCGTTTCCAGTTGTCCGCAAGCCTAAAAACGCCGAGTCTGAAAAGAAGCTTCGCTCTTATCGCTTTAACTCTCATGATCAATGCCTTCTGGCTTCTCCCTAATCTTTACTTTATTGCAACAGCAGGCAGTGTGCCGCGGGAGAGCAAGCAGAACAGGATCTTTTCACAGGAATATCGCCTAAGAAATCGTGAGCATGGATACTTAAAAGACGTTGCACTTCTTAAAGGGTTTTACTTCAACTGGACTGCCTATAACTTTGATAAAGAGAGGGTTGAATATCTGATGCCCACGTGGCGCGCCCATCTTGCGGGTAAAGGAGTTTCTGCAGTTGGATATGTGGTTTTTGCGTTTGTGGTTTTTGGGATTGCTCTTTCGTTCTTTCGCAAAAACAGACTTCATCTTTCCTTTTTGCCGTTTTTTGCGGTTCCCTTTGTCTTTTTGATGAACCATACGTTTCCTTTTGACAGGTTCTTTGACTATCTGGCACAACTCCCTCTTTTTGAGGAAGGACTGCGATTTGTCTTTACGAAATTTTCCATTCTCATAGTCTTCTCATACGCGATTTTTCTCTCATTTTTTCTGTTTGAACTCTTCGCTCGCATTCGCAAGGCGGCAGCGGTTTACTTGAGCGCAGGAGTATTTATTGTTCTTCTTGTCTATTTTATGTCTCCCTTGTTTCAGGGGCATCTTATCTCCGATAAATTCAAGGTGAAGATTCCGAATGACTATTTTGCACTCTGGGATTTCATGAAAAAACAGGATGATGGGATTGTCTTAAGCCTCCCCCTTCATACGCTATCTGGATGGCAGTACTACAACTGGGGCTATCAGGGTGCTGGGTTTATCTGGTTTGGACTCAAACAGCCGGTCCTTGATCGAGATTTTGATCGGTGGAGCGTCCCCAATGAGCAGGCGTTTCGTGAGCTCCAATACGGTCTCTACACGAGAAAGCCGGAACTGTTTTTGACAGCGCTTAAGAAATACGACGTCTCCTATCTGCTTTGGGATAAGGAAAATATCGCCCCAACCACCAAAAATCGAAGGCAAATCGTGTATGAGAGGGAGATTGAAGAGTTGCTCACCAAACTTCTTGCAGAAAAATTAATTGCAAAAATCGCCCAGTTTGGCGATCTTATTATATATAAACATATATATGATATTCCCCGAACCGCAATAAAAAAAATAACGCGTTCTGTTTCTCCACCCTACCGGTGGAATTACGTTGACTTTGCTTATGCTAAGGGCGGTGACTACTATGTAGCCCCCGGACGCAATTACCCCTTCAGAAATATCCTTGAATTAAATGATCGGATTAAAAAAGAGCTTTTGGAAATTGACCCTGGCACTAATTCTTACTTTTTACACGCAAAAACTGACAATTTTTATAACTTTACCTCAGTTCCATCAATTACCGCATCCGAAGAAGTGTTGTTTGCCGATCTGTACGTACAAAAGCTGCCGTACACAGATAGCGTACGCCTCATTTTTAAGTTTGTCCTACCAAAGGGTCTTGTTCAAAACAGCATCTATGAGACATCTCTTCAGACAGGGCAAACGAACAGAAAGCTTTCCGTAAACGGGCAGGAGTATTTATTTGACAGCCAGGTTCTTTACGATAATGTACCGGTTTACGTCGGTCAGACATTTCTTTACACCAAGGGAAAGAATTTCATAAATGGCAAAGAGGGGTCGTTGCAGTTTGATGAAGAAAAACAGATCACAAAAGCTGGGGCGCTTTTTTCAAAATTTCCGCTTGCCAAGATCGTCTATAATCCCAATCGCCTGTATGAATTTGCCAACAATAAGCGAAGCGTCAAACTTGAAAAGAGAAAAGTTGTGTTCTCAACAGAAAATTATCAAGCAGGGGTCTCGATGACGCTTGAGACGCTCCCCCACGATACCGGATACATCGTGATGTTTCGATCACGAAATAAGGAGGGTCTTCCGCTTCGGATCTGTCTTAAAAATCTTTACTCGAATCTGTGTAGCCTCTATGATGAGCTTTCAGGATCTCAAGACTTTATTGAAGACTACTTTGTGATTCCGCCTTTGGAAGACGGCATAGGATATTCATTATCGATAGATAATATCTCGTATGGTGATTATTCCTCAATCAATGAGCTTGAGGAAGTCGCAATCATCCCCTTCCCTTACAATTTCTTGTCGCAGATTTACTCTGAAGGGGCGGCCGAAAGTGCATACCAAAAAGAGATCTTCGTCCTCAATCAGTCCTACAATCTTGGATGGAAAGCTTACGCCAACGGTAAAGAATTAAAAAACCATGTCCTTGTAAATAACTGGGCAAACGGATGGATTCTTGATCCTTCAACCATACAACAATATAACAATATGACCATCCGTCTTGTCTTCTTGCCGCAATATCTGGAGTTTTTAGGGTTTGGGTTGTTAACTATTGTTTTTATGGCGCTTCTGTGGTATACTATGGGGCATGAAACAAGCGCTAGGTTTTCTTGAGCGCTCAAATATGTTGTCTTCATTTATCCTCGGAGCTGTTATTCTTGTTGCTGTATTTTTGGTGCTTTCACGTATCGATGCCTTTCTTCGGCTTAAAGCGTTCAATGATTGTGCGCTAAACTCACGGTATGAAAAAGAATTTCCTAAAGAAGGTGTTCGCGTCTCCTATCCCGCAACAGAACTATACCGGAAGTGTTTAAAAGAAAGGGGTTATTAATTTCTTACTCTTGTCTCTTTGAGTTGAGCTTCTTCCACTGGTCAGCTAAGTAGTTTTTAAGCCTCTCAAGCTTTTCCTTCTTGTCTTCAAAGTTTTCCTTGACGTTCGTGACCGCATTCTCAACCGCCCTCATGTAGCGGCCTTCATCAATCTCCTCAAGCCGCTCTTTCAAATTCGCAAGAGAGACCAAAAGATCCTCCTTCACCTGAAGAAAGATTCGTTTTGACTCATCCGTCACTTTTCCAAAAATCTCCTCAACCCGCTTATCAACCTCTTTCTCTTTAAGAAGCGCCACAAGCTCTTTATACTTTTTTTTGGCCTCACGCCGCATCATCTTCCCGGATTTTGGCGCAAAAAAAACACCAGCAAGCGCCCCAGAGACGGCACCGAATAAAAAACCCAAGCCGAATCTTGACTTTCTTTTCTCTCCCATACTTATACTGTAGCAAAAAACTCTCTGTTTGCAAGCTCTAAAACCTGCGTTGTTGCCACCTGTTGCCACCTCCGAAGTGGAATAGCGCTCTATAAAGGCATCATCTAAGACTCCAACAATTCATCTCTGTGTTTTGCTTGCTCTAACCTTTTTTGGTACTCTGCTTGTTGTCTCACGAACGCTCTATATTTCCCTTTTTCTCCGTCAAACATATTTAAGACAATTTCCTCATCACAGAGACCTCTGTCTACAGAGCCTAGATAATCTGGGAGAGAGGACCATCGATACTTCTCCAACTGTTCAAACGAATCCACCAGTCCTCCGGAATAGGGATTCAAATGAATGTAACGGCTGACATGCATTAATTCCTCTGTTGTTCTCACCCTTCTTGATTTGAATTGAGTAAGAAATAGCGGTCCTTTTCTCTCATGCAAAATATTATAAAACCGCGTGAACGCATTAATTGTATCGGCAACGAAACGAATTATACCGCCCTCGATCTTCTGTTTTAGAAGTAAATGAAAATGGTTTGGCATTAAGCAGTAAGACAAAACGATCACTTTAAAATATTTCTTATACCTTATTTCATTTTCTTTTTGCCGTTTTATGAATGGCTCTAGTTTTAGAAACCGAGAATATCGGATATCTGCCTTGGTAGAGCGGTAATATGAAACCACGTCTAAAAAGACCCTGCAAATACTCTCGTCACTAAAAATTCTTCTCTTATCGATTGTTTTGTTGAAAATATGATAAATCCCGCCGTTGACAAAAACATCTTTTCGTGATGGCATGAGAGATAGATTGCCAAAAACAAATCTCGATGTCAACGTACTATAAGCGACAAAGTATTCGATTTGTCCTATCACAACAATCTTTTCCACTTCGGAGGTGGATATTACTTTTTTCGGGGTTTCCAGCCTGCGTTTTCAAGGAGGGGGGCGTAGAGGTCGTCTTCAAGCTCGATATGAAGATCTTCGAGTTCTTTTTTCGTTGGATTTCGCGCCTGAAACTTCACAAACGGCACCTCTTCAATTACCGCAAGCGGTGTCTGTTCAGCTCCCTCACCCATCGCAAGCACAGCTGCGGCCGCCAACCCATCGGCAACCGCTGTCTTGGTAACCGTGATCTTTCTTCCAAAGATATCCGGTTTCCCGATATAATCGCGAAGCGCCTCAAAGCCGCTGTGTGCGATCGCAACGCCGGTTGTCCCCCACCGAAGCGGCGTGGTTTTACTGTCTGTTATGACGACGCCGACATGCTTTCGCAAGAATCTTTTGCAAAGATACTCGCGAATACGATCTGCAGATCTTTGTGGGTCTTTTGGCCACAGGACATAATACCCTCTCCCGTTTGATTCGTCGATGCCGGCCGATGGGATGAGCGTATTTCCTTTTACAGTAAGCGTTATCCCGTACTTGCTTTTTTGCTTTGGGAGAAAATAGTCTGCCTCTTGCTCAACAAGTCTTTCTTTGGCGATTTTTCCAATTGGAACAACGCTTCCTTCACAGATTGAAACAATCTTTGAGGCAACGACAAGAATCGATCGCTCCTTTAAGGTATATATATATCGGTCAAGGATCGCCAATATGTCCTGATCCTTGGTGGTAATTCTGTGGGTTTTTACCGAAGTTACTTTCACAAGAGCTAATTATACACCTACAATCCCTGAAGGTCGCGCTCTATGTCCTGAAGGTCGGTCTCAACGTCGCCCACATCAAGGCTCTCAAGCTCTTGTTCTTCTGTTTGAGGAAGTGTTGGCGAAAGAGATGTCGTTTGCTCTTTGCGGGGAGCAGTTTCGGTTGGCAAAGGAGCCGGTATTTGCTGTTGGACAAAGTACCATACGATAACGGCAACAAAAACAACTGCCAAAACCACTACCGTAACTACGAGTATCTTGTTTATTCTCGATTCTTGATTCATCTATTTAAGTTTTGCAACTTCGCCGGAAACATTCATAACGGCCTGTTTCGCATCAACCACTGCCTTGTGGGTTGCTCGAAGATCCTGCTGGAGCTGGTTCACTACAGCGCCAACCGCACCTCTCACCGCGCTCTCCTCCCCAAGCTCGATCACATACTCCCTCCCCGCTTGACTTGAGACGGTGCTTTGGGCCGTTGCTATAGCATCATTTGCCTTGAAAATTGCATCTTCGGCAGCTTTCGTATCCTTGCCTTGGGTCTTTGCATCATCTGTTTTCTTTTGAAGTCTTTCCATAATTGAGGAAAGTTTATTCAAGACCTCAACCCATCGGGAAGTCCTTCTTTCATTCACTTTTGTCATCTTGGTATCAATCCGCTCAACCACCGCTTGTTTTCTCTTATCCCGAATCTCCTTGAGTTTTTGTCTGAACATTTCACGCTTCTCACGTACCGCCTCTTTCCTCTCTTTGAGCCTCCCTGTGTCTGTTGATATTTGAGCAGATACCGATCCTGCAACAAGAATAAAAAGAAGAAAGCCGACGGAAAGAAGTCTCTGATATGCCATATAATTACCATAGTATATCCCTCCCTCTCTGTCAAGATTGTATTCCTGTTGACAAACCCTCCCCTATAGGGTAGGATAGAAATATGCAGACCTATGTTAAGCGGGAAGCTTTAAAGAGATTGAAAACATCAAGAGGACATCTCGACCATGTGATAAAAGCCGTAGAGGGCGAAAAATACTGTATTGATATCCTCCAGCAGTCGCTTGCGGTTCAATCTGCGCTTCGGGCCATAGACACCATCATCCTCAAAGGACACCTTCAAGAGCATGTATCAAAAGCTCTGCAAGGGAAGGATAAAGAAAAGTCGCTTCGGGAGGTTGTAGAAGTTTTTGAAAAAGTAAGGAGGTGAGAAAGATCATGAAAAAGGACGTCAAAGCAACAGCGAATGCAGTTGCGCTAGTAGGTGGCGCAGCATATGTCATTTGCGCAGTATGGGTTGCGGTTTCCAGAGAAAACTTCATGAGCCTTTTTGGGACATGGTTCCATGGAGTTGATGTTGCGTCTCTGCCTTTTAGACAACTGGACTTAGGCGGGGTGCTGGTCGGCCTTGTTACGTTTGTCATTTCCTCATGGTTGGCCGGGTACTTTTTTGCAAAAGTCTATAACTCGTTTGCGAAATAATCATGAAAGAGAAACTCTACACCTGTCCGATGGATCCTGACGTAATCGCCAAGGAGCCGGGAAGATGTCCGAAATGCGGGATGGATCTTACTCCTCTTGCCGAGGAGGAGCATGAGGATCATAAAGATCATGCTTCCATGGAAAAAGACTTCAAGAGGCGCTTTTTTGTCACTCTTCCTCTTACCCTGATCGTCATGCTTCTTTCGGAAAGCATCCAAAAATGGCTTGGGATCTCAATCGAATTCCCCCAACGCACATTTATTCTTTTCCTCTTGGGAACCGCGATATTTGCTTACGGAGGAATTCCGTTTTTCAAAGGTGCTAAAGGTGAGCTTTCAACGAGAAATTACGGGATGATGACATTAGTTGCTTTGGCGATTGCTGTCGGTTATACATTTTCTGTTTTTGCGACGTTTCTTTTCCCGGGTGAGTCTCTGTATTGGGAAATCTCAACCTTGATATCGGTATTTCTTTTAGGTCATTGGCTTGAGATGCGGGCTGTTCGGGGTACAACCGGGGCGCTAGCCGAGCTTGCAAAACTGATCCCAAAAACTGCTCATCTTGTTCGCGGGAAAAACGTCGTTGATGTGAAAACAGAAGACGTGGTTATTGGCAATCTTGTCCTTGTGAAACCGGGTGAGAAAATTCCGGTTGATGGGGTTATCGTTGAGGGATCAAGCTCGGTAAACGAATCAATGGTAACCGGCGAGTCCAGACCGATTGAGAAAAAGAAAGGCGATCAGGTGATTGGCGGGACGCTAAATAACGATGGTTCGCTTACCGTCAACGTAAATAAAACAGGGAAAGAAACCGCTGTCTCACAGATCATGGAACTCATCCGCATGGCGCAGGAGTCAAAACCGCAGGTCCAACATCTTGCAGATCGGGCAGCAAATGTCCTGACGTTGACCGCAGTACTTGTTGGGACAGGGACTTTCCTCTACTGGCTTTTTGCTACCTCACAGGGGCCGATATTTGCCGCAACGCTTGCTGTTTCGGTGGTTGTTGTTGCCTGTCCCCATGCATTGGGACTTGCCATCCCAACGGTCACAACCATCACCTCTGCACTTGGGGCGCGAAACGGGATCTTGATAAAGGATATGAAGGGGCTTGAGATTGCGCGAAAAGTCGACTACATAGTGTTTGATAAGACGGGTACCCTCACAAAAGGCGAGTTTGGAGTTTCTGAAATTATAAGCGTCGCTCGGGGTCCTGTCGGAGATTTCCCTCCCGCCAGTGCTCGTAAAAAACTGCGCGCTGTCGGGAACCCTTCCATCTCCGCCACCCCTCGCTCCGTTTCTAATGAACTCTTACAAATGGCTGCGGCAGTTGAGGCACACTCTCAGCACTCTATCGCAGAGGGTGTTGTGAGAGAAACAAAGAAAAGAGGGGTAAAAGTTCCGCAAGTCAAAGACTTCAAATCGTATCCCGGACGCGGAGCAGAAGGAAAGGTCGACGGCAACCGCATCATCGTTGGAAACCGAACGCTTATGGAAGAGGTAAAGATTCCAGAAAGGCAACTCGATAGCCTCACGCCAAAATCAGTCGGCACCCTTGTGTATGTTTCTGTAAACAACTCGTTGGCTGGGGCACTGGTTCTTTCCGACCTTGTTCGTGAAGAATCAAAAGAAGCGATAAAAAAACTTCAAGAGATGGACATAAAAACAGCTATGTTGACTGGCGATAGAAAAGATGTTGCCGATGCAGTCTCCAAGGAACTTGGCATAGATACCACTTTTGCCGAGGTACTCCCAGAAGATAAAGTAAAAAATATCAAGGAACTCCAGAAAAAAGGGCAGGTAGTTGCGATGGTTGGTGACGGCGTAAATGACGCCCCCTCCCTTACCCAATCACACTTAGGCATCGCAATCGGAGCAGGGACCGATGTTGCAGTTGAGTCTGCAGAGATTGTTTTGATGAAAAATGATCCGCGCGATGTGGTTAAGGCAATTACTCTTTCAAGAAAGACGAATACGAAGATGGTACAAAACTTGATCTGGGCAACCGGATACAACGTTGCGGCGATCCCAACCGCAGCAGGAGTCTTTTACAACGGCTTTCGGATCCTCCTTCGGCCCGAGTGGGCTGCGGTTTTGATGAGCCTTTCATCTATAATAGTGGTGTTTAATGCCCTGCTTTTGCATAGGACAAAACTGTAAGGTATGACAAAACTTAACTTTTTTGCGGTTGGACATATCACCAATGACCTTGAGCCAAAAGACCACCTCGGAGGTGGAGTCGCCTACTCCGCGGTTGCGGCCCACCGATTGGGAATGGACGCACATGTGGTGACCAAATGTCCCACAAACCATCCCTACATACAAGAGCTTGAAGGTCTGGGGGTCCTTGTGCATCGGCTCCCCACAGGCAATCCCGACCTTCAAAACAATATCACCTCTTTTCGAAATTTCTACGATGAGCATGGAAACCGAAAACAGATCGTATCAAAGATCCAAGAAAAAATCACCAAAGAAGATCTTCCACAATTCCCACAAATTCCAAAAGATTCCATCGTTCTTGTTGCACCGGTTTTTGGTGAGGTTGAGTATGATCTGTTTCCTATCCTTTCCGAAAATCGTCGACTTTTTATCACGCCGCAGGGCTACTTTCGAAGGAAAAAATCCGATGGAGAGGTCTATCATGACTTGCCGGAAAGCATTGGAAATTTTTTAAATTCGCTCTCCCATTCGGCCGGTCTGATCTTGAGCGATGAAGATCTTACCTTTGAAGGGCGTTTTGAGGAAAGCTTCTTAAAAGAGGTAAGAAGTATCTCGCCGCTTGTTGTTTTGACAAAAGGAGAAAGAGGGCAGACAATCTACCAAAGCCAAAAAGAGCCCCAAGACATCCGCGTTCTTCCTCTTTCGGGTGATGAGATCGTCGATCCAACCGGCGCTGGAGACTCAAGCGCAACCGCGTTCATCTGGCACTATGAGACGCGCCAAGATGCGAAAGAAGCAGGAGTCTTTGCAGCACTCTACGCGGCCTTAAAAATCATGGGGATCGGTGGAAGGGAACACGGTATCCCTGGCCTCCCCACACTTGAGCAGGTACAAAACTACATAAGTAGCCATCCGGAGCGCTACAATAATTTCTTGCGAGAAAACGCTCTGGCAACGCTTACGCTCGAGGGCATATCGAAGCAAAAAGAGCGCGGATAAGCCCAAAACTTAATTTTTATTCCCCCACCCTCTCACTTCGATTTATTAATAAATCGAAGTGCGGGTGCTATAATTACCAACAGCTATGAACCTGAAGGTAGGGATTTTCATCACACTATCCCACGTTTAGAATTCAGGTTTAAATTCAAACCTCCTCCACCTAGGAAAGACAGAGTGATTGTTGAAAGAGACGAGCTGGGAAGGATTACAAAATCTGCAACTCCCTGATGTTCATTGGATGATTTTTGAAACAAATTAAGACTAGTGTTATAATACAAAACATATATGGCTGTCGAGGCACCCAAAGCTCCTACTCTTCTCATTAAGCCGTAACTTTCACACGTAATTTTTTCCTGGAATTTTTTATTTACGCAGCCTGTGAAGATGGAACGAAACCTATCGGATGTTTTTCCTTAGAAGTTCTTATATATTTTTCCTTAGCTTGGAGAAGATCATGTGCGGTAAGCGGACTCCAAGAGGCGCCGCCTTCTATTCCCTCTATCTGTCTTATTTCTGCTGTAGTTTTTTCTTCAAGTGCAAGATTCACTATCGAAGCAATATCTGCTCCGCTTACATTACCGAAAGCGTTTGCTACTTCCGTAAGACTTATCTGAGGATCGATAAATGATGTCGGATCAGCTGCTCTTTTTAAATGTTTTTGCAAATGAACACTTAAGATTTGTGCTCTTCCTCCTACATCGGGCAGCTCTACGTCAATTATTTTGTCAAGTCTTCCAGGACGGAGAAATGCTGGATCAACATTTTCTGGATGATTGGTGGCAGCAAGTACTGTTAGACGAGGATTACTTTTCATTCCATCTAAGTTCTGGAGAAAAATGGAAACCATTTTTTGGGTTGCCTCATGAGTTCCCTCGCGCTGAGGCACTATACTATCAATCTCATCCATAAACACTATTACATCTTTCCCTTGATCTGTTAGTACCCTTGCTCTATCAAAAAAGCCTTGCACTTTTTGTTCGGCCTCGCCAAACCACTTGGAAACCAAATCTGTAATAGAAAGCGACATAAATTCCACTCCTGCTTCTTTTGCTATTGCTTTCGCAAGCATAGTTTTTCCGGTCCCCGGAGGTCCCTTGAGAAGAATCCCTTTTGGTCGGTCGACTCCCCGCTTATCAAATACCTCTGCGTTTTTTATAGACATGACAAGTTTTTTGGCCTCATCAACCGCGCGTGGTTGACCTCCTATTTCTGTAAAACTTGGCATACTCGCTTTTTCCTCCTCAGTTAATAAAGATCCAATTTCATTGCCGGGTAATGGAAAAAGATTAAACAATGAGACATCTTGCATCGCTTCCTTGAGTGACTTCTTGTGTCTTGTCGCATACGATTTACCATCACTTTGGTATGTTTCCCAGTCGGGTATTCGTAATGCCATGTTTGTCTTTGGTCCGACAAGCCCGTGTGCTTGATAATAAGCATTCATAAATTCTCCTAGCATTTCTGCAAAACCGGTAACATGGTGCGCCAATGTGTCAGAATCTGAAAGATTAAGGATGAACTTACCACTTGAACTATCCACCAGTTCAAAAAAAACTGTTTCATTTGTATTTGTTTTTTTGGAAGGAGAATTACTATCTTCTACTTTTGCCAATAAGCCTGATTCTGGATAATACAGATCTGGCTCTCCTTCTGTCTGCGGCTTTTCATTTTCATGCGCCCAGCCCAAATTTACTTTAAAATGAAGACCGTCTTTTTCAAGAAATAGTATTTGTTGGCGATCCGAATTAACATCAAATTTAATTTTGACCCCTTTTTCTCGCAGAGCATTTGCTGTTTTAACGGCGACTCCCGTACTATTATAGCCACCTGTTTCCTTTAGAAATTTTTCAGAATAATCTAAATCTGCGCCTAGTATAAACGATACGCCACCTTCTTTTCCGCTTTTTAGAATGCTTACTACGCTATTAATGTCTTTGGCAATTGCGTCATTGAGTTCGACCTTGCCTACCGAAAATTCCTTTTTGGGTAATTGACCGTCTTGCGTTTGCTTAAACGTATTAAACCACGTCTCGGGCTTGCGCGCTTCGACAGAAAATGGGCGTTCGGCTACTACATTCTCTTTTTGGAGAGGATGAACTGGAGCTGGAGGAGATTGTTGAATAACCTCTGGTGTTGTAGATCCGTCCATAGTATTAGTATAATACTGTCAAATGCCATAATGAAATGCAATAGGATTAACTTTCGTAAGCGTTGATAGTATAATTTCCCAATGAAACTTTCAGTGGGGATCGTGGGGCTGCCGAATGTCGGGAAATCGACGCTTTTTAATGCCTTGGTTACCAAGCACAAGGCAGGGATTGGCGCCCACCCCTTCACCACCATTGACAAAAACATAGGTGTCGTTGAGGTGCCGGATGATACCCTTTTTCAGCTTGCGAAAATCGAAAATATTGCAAAAGTTACCCCAGCAACCATAACCTTTGTCGACATCGCAGGACTGATAAAAGGAGCGCACCAGGGCGAAGGTTTGGGAAATCAATTCCTCCATCATATCCGAGAGGTTGACCTCATCCTCCATGTTGTTCGCTTTTTTCAAAATGAGGAAGTCTCGCACGTCCACCCTAAGATTGATCCGGAGGAAGATATTGCAATCGTTGATGAGGAGCTTTTGCTTTCCGATCTTCAGTCGCTTGAGAGAAGACTTAAAAAGGAAAAGGTTGAGCCAAAAGAAAAAGTCGTAGTCGGAAATCTCGTTGAAAAATTAAATCAAGGCGTTGCGGCGCGCGAAATCGATCTTTCAGACAGCGAACGAGCAATTGTAAAGCCCCTCAACCTTATAACCCAAAAAAAACAGGTGATTGTCGCAAACATCGATGAGAAACAGCTTGCCAATCCGCCCCGCAGCATAGATAGCAAAGATATGCTTCCAATCTGCGCCAAGCTCGAGGCAGAGCTTATCGATCTTCCGTGGGTTGAGCAGCAACAGTTTTTAAAAACGTACGGGCTTTTGCGGTCGGCGAAAGAGGAGATCGTCGCAACCTGCTACCGATCGCTTGACATCATCACCTTTTATACGATTGCGAAACGGACGGAGGCGCGGGCGTGGCCGATCCGCCACGGGTCAACCGCGTCGGTTGCCGCCGGCGCTGTTCACACCGACTTTGCAAAACGCTTTATAAAGGTTGAGGCGATCAATGCAGAGGAGCTTATCAAAGACGGTTCTTGGAAAAAAGCCCATGAGATGGGAAAAGTGCTCATACACGGGAGAGAGTATCAGGTGCAGGACAAGGATGTGCTAGAATTCAAAGTAGGCGCCTTTGAAAACTAAAACATTGAGATTTCATTGGAGACTTGGTCCTTGAAAATTGAACATTACTTTCTGTATATTCGCCGTACCTTCGTATAAATCTCCCCGTATCTGATTGAGGAAAACAGCGCAAATATAAACCCCTGCCATGAGTCCATGAATCCTTTGTGGCGGATATACATTGAGAAGAATGTTGCAATCGGCTTCACTATGAAGTAGTAGATGGGAGACAGCTTTTTTCCTTCTTTAACAAGAAGGTCGGCGTCGAGACTGTTGTAGCGGTGCCAGCGTGCGATGTATCGCGAGAAATGGGGATCGGCATAGTGTAGGATGGGGCTCTGTAAAAAGCCAATCTCACCTTTTACCTCTACATTCTCGTGGACGGTTTTGCAGGGAAAATGGGCAACACCGTTATGGTACAACCGGATTGTGTAATCGGGATAGGCGCCACCTTTGGTAAGAAATCTTCCTAAAAAATAGTTCTTGCGCGGAAGCCAGTAGGCGACGAAATTCTGACGGGTCCTGCCGCGACTTTCCCTCCCGCCAGTGCTCCTCCGACGAACGTCGGAGTGCGCGCTGTCGGGAGCCCTTCCAGTCGCGTCACCCGTCAGAATTTCTTTGATCTCCTCTTTCAGCTCCTCCGAAAGCTCCTCATCGGCATCCAACTGTAAAATCCATTCTCCCCTCGCTCTTTCGATCGCCTTCTGTTTATTTATGTGAAACATAGGAGGGTTGTCTTCGTGGAATATCCGAACTTTCTTTCCATACGATTTTGCGACCTCAACCGTTCTGTCGGTCGATCCGCCATCAACGATCACAACTTCATCTGCAAGATCGTATGCTGAATCAAGCGGATAATGGATAAATTTTTCCTCGTTGAAAGTTGCGATGGCGAGAGAAAGGCGCATAAAAATTGTTATATTGTTGTATGGTTATATGGTGAATTTAGCAATATAACAGTATAACCATATAGCCATTTTCTCTCTTTATTATATAATATTTCATTGTGTTGAAAATCCTTACTGTCCCCAACCCGATCCTTACCACTCCGGTAAAAACCGTTGTCCGCATCGACAAAAAAATAAAGAAACTCGTTGAGGAGATGGAGAGAATACTCGTTTCTCAAAAGGACCCACAAGGCGTTGGGCTTGCCGCACCGCAAGTTGGTGAGGGACGAGCGATCTTCATCATGAAACCAACCGAGAAGGCAAAAACCGAGGTCTTTGTAAACCCGAAAATTATAAAAACGGAAGGCGAAGAAAAACCGCTGAAGCGTCCCAAAACATCTGAAAGCGCAAAAAAAGGTCGAGGTAAACTTGAGGGGTGTCTTTCCCTGTACGGCGTGTGGTCACCGGTGAAACGTCCCCATAAGGTTCTTCTCTCTTGGGACGACGTAAAAACCCAAAAAGAAAAGCAAAAATGGTTTACCGGATTTAAAGCGGTTATCATCCAACATGAGGTAGATCACCTGAAGGGAGTGCTTTTCACCCAAAGAGCCCTGGAGCAAAACGCACCGCTTTACGAGGAGAAGGAAGGAAAGTTGAGGAAAATACAGGAGATATGAAGTAAGAAGTAGGATGTTGGAAGTTGGATTATTGAGGTAAGAAGTTGGATAATTTTGTCTTACTTCCTATATCTTTATCTACCTTCTTACTTCTTACTTCCAACTTCTGTTCCTGTTGTACTAGCCGAAGGAACGGTCTTACTCCCTCCCGTATGTCTTTCTTGATCCGCTTTAAACACTTTGCGCAAAGTTTCACCTTTTTCTGCATCCCGTTTTCAACAATCGTTACTTTCTGAATGTTTGGACGAAAGAGGCGTCTGGTTTTTGGCGCCCGTTTCTTCCACCTTCCACCTGCAACACCCCGATGATGGGTATGGGAATGACCAAAGACAGCCCCTTTCCCACAGTGATAACAGATTGACATAATCTTCCACCTGCAACACCCCGATGATGGGTATGGGAATGACCAAAGACAGCCCCTTTCCCACAGTGATAACAGATTGACATAATTCAAGTTGGACTTGTAACAGAAGTCAATCTATAATAGCATAAGAAAGGTGCGAAATCAAACTTGGAGGGGCTCAAAATTCAAAGTGCAAAATTACAGTTAAAGACTCAAAATGACAGAAAGTCACTTTTAACTGAATATTTATGCTTTCTCTACTTTCCTCCAACCCGCTTTTGTTTTTCCTTTATATTCTCGCCCTTCTTATTGCGGTTGCTGTGCATGAGTTTTCGCATGCGAAGATGGCAGACTATCTGGGCGATCCGACACCCCGGCTTCAAGGAAGGGTGAGTCTCAATCCCCTTGTCCACATAGATCCTATCGGTATCGTGTTCCTTTTGTTTTTTGGATTTGGGTGGGGAAAACCGGTCATGTTTGATCCTTTCAATTTGAGAAATCCGAGGCGCGATGCCGCACTCATCTCGTTTGCCGGGCCTTTTTCAAACTTTGTTCTTGCGATTTTTCTTTCTCTTATTCTTCGCATGTTCATAAGTTTCCCATTCTCCGTGTTCCTCGTTCCCATCATTTATTTAAACGTAATCTTGGGCGTTTTCAACTTTCTCCCTGTTCATCCGTTGGACGGCTTTAAGATGGTGGGGGGTCTTTTGTCTGCGGAAAGAGCGCATGAATGGTATCAGCTTGAGAGATTCGGTCTTATCTTTCTTCTTTTGTTGATTCTCCCAATCGGCGGCTCAAGTATGCTAACCTCTATCCTGTTTCCAATTGTGAAGACAATTCTTGCCCTCCTTGTTCCAGCAGGAATAGGAGGCACAATACTCTGAAATCCGAAGCAAGAACACGATCCTACTTCTCTTTTCGGATTTCGGATTTGGTAATTCGGATTTTCCCCTATGGTGTCGGCGTTCCTGTGAGCTTATCTAAACACAAAACGTAGTCTCGCGCGTTGCAGCCTTTGCCGAATTTTTCCTTTACCTTTTGACAGTTCTTTTGTTCTACTTCGGGACAACCTTCCTCCTGTGTAGCACCTTGCGTGGGCTGTGGAACAGGCTGCGTTGGCGCAACCGTCGGGCTTGTTACGACTGGCTGCTGGGCTTTCTCAAGCGTGGTAAAGGTCCAAGGCACCCCGCCGTTGTCATAGGTCTTTCCGCCGCTTGTAATCTGGAAATAGTAGGTCGTGTTTGAGGAAAGAAGAGAAAGCGTCACCGAGTGACTGGTGGTTTTATCGGTCTCCGGCTGAAAGGATGTAAGCGCTGTTGGGGAGACGCCGTACTGGACAACTCCCTCGGTATCAATCCCCGTCGTCCAGGTGATCCGTACGCTGTTTTCCGTCTTATCAATCACGGTCACATCGCGCGGCTCAACGTCGGAGGCGCGGGTGAAGACGTTCTGGACCAGATTAAAGCCGACAACAAGGACCAGAATCGAGATGACGATTCCAACGACGATGGTGAGAATCTTTACGATGTTTCCTTTATCCACAAGGATTGATTATACCAATAAATTTCTAACAAAAACTCCGATGCCAAAATCCCAAAGTGTCATATTGTCATGCCGAACTTGTTTCGGCATCTGCTGTCTCATGAAGCAGCAGATCCTGAATCAAGTTCAGGATGACATTTTATTCTATATTTTCAAGAAAACTTTAAGCGCTCCCCCAATTATCACCAGTAGTAATCCCGGTATTGCAATGCGCACTATGTTATCCAGTATTCCGGTTTTTGGTAATTCCGATGGGGGGGTCGCGGTTGGGGCGACGGTTGGAGCAGCGCCCACTCCCGTAGTTGGAGTTGGGGTTGCGGTTGGCCCGGATGTCGGTACTGCTGCGCCTGACACAGTAATCTGGGCGGAGCCATTTTGACTGCAGACGATAAGATCTGTCCTGTTACTGTTAAATTTTATGACGTTTGATTCATCCTCCGAGCCTTCCTGACATTCGAAACTTAGAGTCACCGTCCCTGCCTTGAGCGCCTTAAAAGTAATTGTTGCGACCGTCCCTGATCCAGTCTTGAAAGTTGTAAGATCATTTAAGATTCCGCCGATTGCGATGAGCTGAGAGCCTATATCCTTAAGTACCGTTGGAAAAAATGTTCCGGGAGTTACCGATTGTGCCTCAAGGATGGTTGAATCGAAGAGGACATTTGCATCGACCCCCACATATTGTTCGGAACCGCCATCCACAACAACTCCTATCTGAAAAGTCTCGCCTGTTGCAACATCAACGCTCGTCTTATCAAACTTGAGGGAAGCAGCATCTGCGGCCTTTGCAAAAATCAAAGAGAGTGTAAAAAAAATAAAAAGGATGATGATCCTTTTTGTATGGGCATTCATGTCTCTGCACATTATGGAAAAAACATCAGTAAATTTCAACCGTGAGATTGTTTACGGTGGGGAATATACGAGTGACCGAAACGTCAACAAGCTGGGTTTTTTCGGCACCTGTCGCAGGAAGAAGAGAGAAGGTGTATTTCCCTCTCTTCTTTGGGGTAAAGACAACGCGTACGACCTTCGTCGAATCAAAGACCGATGGTGTTTGTATATCTGGGTTTTTACTTACCGTAAGCGAGACTTTGCTCTCACGGTCAACCTGCGCTAAAGTCCATGAGGGAAGAAGGACGCTTGCGGTTGAGAAAGAAAAAGCATCCATATCATATCCGACCAAAAAATCCATGCCGACGATGTCTCTCCCATCTGAAGAAACCGCAATATTCAAAACTACATTTTCACCAACCGCAAAGCGGGTCTTCTGGTTTTGCGTCTGAAAGACAGCGGTCTCCTTGCTTGTCGGCGCCGCTTCCTCGACAGACTTTGTTTGCGGCTTTTGAAGTTGAAAAACATAGAGACTCAAAAGCCACAGTCCGATGGCAAGGACCGCAACAATGCCGACAAATACGCGGTAATGGGGGTGGTGGTGATAACGAGATTGCCTTAGTTGTGCCATAGTATTAATAATACCTTAACATCGTGTCATGCCGAACTTGTTTCGGCATCCGCTGTCTCATGTGGCAGCAGATCCTGAAACGAGTTCAGGATGACACGGGCTCATTACCTCAATGAGTCTCCTGGCTTCACTTCCAATGACGCCTGTATCAACGCCCAGTCTCTCGCGTTGATAACACCGTTTAAGTCGAAATCCGCTTTCTCAAGCACTACTTGATTCCTACTGTTGAAGTTTTGCCGTACGAATGTCGTGTCAAACGCGTCAACCACGTTGTCCTGACCGCTTCCTATGTTAAGATCCCCAACCAGAAGAAGTATGCCGGTGAAATCCAGTTTATTCACTCCTTTTGCAAGCGTGATAAGACCGTCCTCACACCGGTATACCCCAACCCGGTTTTCTTTCGGCGTCTTATCACAGATCCGCCGCTGCGGGTGTTTTTGTCCCCAGACATATATTCGGTGTCTTCGGTTTAGCTCAACGTCCTTGAATGTCACCCTCCCCTGCCATTCGGCACTTGCACTTGCAGTAAACTCGACCACTTTATATGTCATCCCCGAGATGCTGACACGAGCCCTCATCTTTTTCCCAGCAACCTTATCAACTCTTTCTGGAGTATCCGGTACAAATCCCTGGAAGCGAACCATCATATCAAGCGTCACATCGCCTTTTTCTCCTGCTGCGCCACCGGTCTTTATCATCACCTCAACCACATTGCTTTTCTTTCCCAATCTCCCGCAGATCCACGGCTGTACGTACTGCTCGTAGGTCTTGCCGTCCTCATACTTGAAAAAAGCATTGGTCAATCCCTTGACGAG
>JACOYT010000046.1 GCA_016181725.1 Candidatus Roizmanbacteria bacterium
ATTCTTGAGAAACTTGACAAAAAGCACGCCTATGTGATTGTTGAAGATATCGGATGGAGCGACGTTGGAGCTTGGGAGGCTTTAAAAGAGGCTCTTGAGGAAAAAAGGACAGACAATATAACCCATGGCAATGTTCTCCTTGAGGATTCAGTCGATAATCTCGTGTATAACTATGAAGAGAAAAAATTGGTTGTTGGAATCGACTTGGCAGATCTTCTCGTTGTCAATACAGAAGACATCCTTATGGTGGCAAAAAAATCTTCTGTCTCAAAGATTAAAAAAGTTGTTGAAGGCTTTCAAGGAACAAAGAACGAACGCCTGACATAATTTGATACAATATTTTTCATGCCACAGACTAAGAATCCGTTCGTTGGCGAGCTCTATGAAAATTATCTAAAACGAATACTTGACATTCTATTATCAACCGCCCTCTTGGTTATTTTTTTCCCAATTTGCTTACTTGCCGCGATTGCGATAAAATTAAATTCTAAGGGACCAGTTTTTGCAGATGTCCCACAACGAATTGGGCGAAATAGGAAAACGTTCAAGATGTATAAATTTAGATCTATGATTATCGATGCTCATCATCTTCTTCGCATCGATCCCCGTTTCAAAAGCCTGTATGAAGAATATAAAAGGAGCAATTACAAACTTCGCAAAGACCCAAGAATTACGCGGGTTGGCAAGTTTATAAGAAAACACTCTATCGATGAAATTCCTCAATTAATTAACGTCTTGAAAGGAGAGATGAGCTTGGTGGGACCGCGCGCTTATTATCGAGATGAGCTTGAAGAACAATTGCGAGAGTATCCGAAGGCTCGTAAACTAGTAAGTCGAGTATTAGCAGTTAAACCAGGTATTACAGGACTCTGGCAAGTATCTGGAAGATCGGAGATCAATTTTGATAAGCGAATTACTCTTGACGCATCGTATGTTGGCAATATATCCTTATGGAACGACCTTACAATAATCTTCAAAACCCCATGGGTAATGATTACCGGCAAAGGCGCCGTTTGAGAGAAGAAATTCGCCATCACGGCCATATGAAACATCGAAGAAGACGCGCTCTTTTTCTTTTGTTCTTACTCGTCTTTGGTTATTTTTTTATCTATAAACCTTATAAGATTATCAAGGTGCGAGGAAGTGAGCTTGAGGCTTCCGCAAAGAAAGTAAAAAAAGCTTTCTCTCAGAATGATATCGATCTTGTAGAAAAAGAGCTCAACGACTTCTCAAAAACGTATAAAAAACTCGAGCGGGAAGTTAGACCGTTGTATCTTATTGCTTTTGTCCCCTATGCGGCTGATGTCATAAATAGTGTTGAAGCCGGCCATTATACGGTGGAGGGAGCAAAAGAAGCAGTAAAGGCTATCTCGCCGTATGCTGATTTGATCGGCTTCAGAAAAGGACAAGCTTCATTTTCCGAAAAATCTGCAGAAGAACGTCTCCAGACTGCGGTTCTTACGCTTGATAAGATTGTCGATCGTATAGATCCCATCTCGCAAAACTTTGAACAGGCTGAAAAAAGAATTAAGAAAATCAATCCCAATCGCTACCCGAAAAAAATCGTCGGAATTGTGGTTCGACAACGAGTTGAAAATATCAAAAATCAAGTTTTGGGCGTCTCCACGTTTTTTGTCGATGCAAAGCCGCTCTTACAAAAACTCCCCGACATACTCGGCAAAGATGAGCGAAAAACATATCTTGTTCTTTTTCAGAATGATAAAGAACGTAGGGCAACCGGAGGATTTCTTACATCGTATGCGGTGTTTACCGTTGATAAAGGTACTATCAAAAAAGAGTCTTCCGATGATATCTATCAGCTTGACAACTCAATCTCACCCCACCCGAAAGCCCCACGTGAAATCCTTGCATATCATAAAGGCGTCTATAACTTTTATATACGAGATAGTAATCTTTCACCTGATTTTGTTGAATCAATCAAACTTTTCAATACGCTCTATGAAAAAAGTTCGCGAAAAGTAAAATATGATGGCATTATTACGCTTGACTCAAAAGTGCTTGCTGACATGTTGACAATCTTTGGGGATACCGAAGCAGGAGGAGTCGTATTTTCTTCAAAACAAGATGATCGATGCGACTGCCCACAAGTTATATACCAGCTCTTTGATATCGTTGACCGGCCCGTCAACTACGTCAAAGAGGATAGAAAAGGAATCTTGGGTAGACTTCTTGAAGCGCTCCTTCTTAAAGTGCTTGGATTTTCTCCATCGAAATACTGGGGTCCTTTCTTTGCAAATACCTATGAAAATCTCCAAACCAAGCACATTTTGCTCTACTTTACCGACAAAAACATCCAACAGTCGGTTGAAAAACTTAACTTAGGGGGAAGAATACAAGATTTCGATGGAGATTATCTCCATGTGAACAATGTTAATTTCGCTGGTGCAAAATCAAATCTCTTTGTCACAGAGACTCTTGAATCAAAAACCATTGTCGATACCACTGGTAAGATTGCGCGGGAAGTCATCGTAAACTACCGCAATCCCTATCCTCACTCGGACTGCAATCTTGAACGCGGAGGATTATGTCTCAACGCCCAGCTTCGAAACTGGATACGAGTCTATGTCCCCAAAGGCGCAAAGCTTGTTGAGTTTAAGGGGTCAGAGACCGATGTCAATGTTTACGACGATCTTGGAAAAACCGTGTATGAGGGCTTCTTGCGGGTAAATCCTCTGGGGAAGGCGCAGGTTGCGGTAAAATATACTCTTCCTGAAACCGTCTCTTCAAAGGACTATCAGCTTTTGATACAAAACCAACCAAGCGCCGACACCCAGACGCTTAAAGTGACGGTGAAAGGAAGAAAAGCATATGACGACAAATTCGCAAAAGATTTCACGTTGAAACAACGTCTGTAGCGGAGAATGCCGAAAAAATTAAAAACCGAGGCAATAGTCCTAAAAAAGAAAAACCTGCCGACGAAAGATATTCTTATTACCGTGTTTTCCGAAGATTTTGGAAAAATTGCCGTCTTTGCAAAAGGAGTAAAATCGATAACAAGTCGCCGCCTCCCCCACCTGCAAACTGCAAATCTTATATCCGCAATTATTTCAAAAAGCAATGATAGGCTCTATCTTGCCGAAACCACCCTGATTAGCGCATTCTCGGCTATTAAAAAAGATCCTCGCAAGGTAGATCTTATTTATTTCATGTTTTACATCCTTGATCGGCTGTTGCCTGAAAATCATAAAGAGCCACAAATCTACGATATCGTGAAAAAATTTATCGTCAGCCTTTCCAAACCAATCATAAATCCAAAAATGCAGCTTCAAAAATATCTTAACCTCATTTTATACAAGCTTGGATATATCGATGCGGAAAAATCACTTTCCGAATTGAAACAGACCATCGAGTCTTTGACAAACGAAAAAATCCCCCATTTCATATATAATTGAAAAATGGATAAAGTCGTTGCGCTTTGCAAGCGAAGAGGATTCATCTATTCTTCCTCAGAGATCTATGGCGGCATCAGCGGATTTTGGGACTACGGTCCTTTGGGAGTTGAGCTTAAGAACAACATCAAAAAGGAATGGTGGAAATCTATGGTGCAACTTCGTGATGACGTTGTGGGGATTGATGCTTCAATCATCATGAATCCAAAGGTGTGGATCGCCTCCGGCCATGTTGAGGCTTTCACAGATCCCCTCATCGAATGCAAACGGTGTCATTTAAGATTTCGAGCCGATAACAAGGAGGACATCAAAAATCATGAAGCAACCCATAAGGGAAAAAAGGTCGAGTGGACTGAGCCGAAAACCTTCAATCTGCTGGTAAAAACGTATCTTGGAGTAACAGAGGAGGAAAAAGACCCAGCTTATTTGCGCGGTGAAATAACGCAAGGTGTTTTTGTAAATTTTAAGAACGTTTTGGATTCGTCTCGGATAAAAATTCCTTTTGGTATTGCGCAAATTGGGAAAGCTTTTAGAAATGAAATCACACCGGGAAACTTTACCTATCGAAGTCGAGAATTCGAACAGATGGAGCTTGAGTTTTTCATACAACCGGATGAAAAAGAGGCGGAAACATGGTTTTCCTACTGGAAGATGGAGCGTATGAAATGGTACGTATCACTTGGGATGAAGAAGGAAAACCTGCGCCTTAGGGAGCATCAACCCGGTGAAAGAGCGCATTATGCAAAACGCGCAGAAGATATTGAATATAAAGCGCCGTTTGGCTGGAGCGAATTTGAAGGGGTTCACCATCGAGGTGATTGGGATCTTTCACGACATAAACTGATCTATAAAGATGCCGATTCAGGACGCGAATTTACCCCTTGGGTTATAGAAACCTCCGGAGGTGTTGATCGATCAGCGCTTTTTTTCCTTCTTGATTCCTATTATGAAGATCGTGATCGAACGCTTCTTAGACTTCACCCTAAACTTGCTCCTTATAAAGCTGCAGTATTTCCACTCGTTGCAAACAAAAAAGAATTAGTTGATGTTGCACAAAAAATATATGATAATTTAAGAAAAGGTCTTTTTGTCTCATGGGACGATAGAGGAAACATCGGAAAACGGTATGCAGCCCAAGATGAGATAGGCACGCCGTATTGTATAACAGTTGATTACCAGACGCTTGAAGACAAAACCGTAACGATACGCGATCGGGATACTACAAAGCAGCACCGTATTAAAATTGAAAAGCTTGAAGATGAACTCACAAGGGAATAAAAAATTACTTGTTGGAATTGGTATCGTTGTCGTTGTTTTGATACTAAGCGGCGTATTCGTGTTAAGCCGCGTCAAAAGCTCCAAACAAGAAGAACCGCTTGAAGAGCTTGAGAATGAGGAAGTCATCCCAACGGTTGACAGCTCAGTTGTTGTGAGCTTGGAACCAACGCGAGGAAATCGTGAAGTTGTACTCACGGTTAAAAATATTCCCTCTGGAACAAGACGCATCGAATATGAACTCTCTTATGATGCGCGGGGGCAAGGACCACAAGGCGCGATAGGATCGGTTGAACTAAAAAAAGGGCAACGATCTTTGGAAAAAACAATTACCTTGGGAACCTGTTCATCCGGTACCTGTGTCTACCATGATGTAGTTGGAGAAATCAGGCTTTCACTCAAATTCATGGGAACGTATGGCGAAAGAATTTTTGAAAAGGAGTACAGACTTTAAGGGCTATGCCGATCATAAAATCTGCGAAAAAAAAGCTCAGACAGGACAGAAATCATACTATGCGAAATGCATGGTATAAATCTGCATACGAGAAGGCGCTCCGTGCCTTAAATAAAAAAGGAGGAAATTCCAAGAAATTACTTCAGGAGGCTTACTCAAAGATTGATAAAGCAGCAAAAAGAGGAGTGATTGATAAAAAGAAAGCAGGTCGGCTCAAAGCAAAAGCTTCAAAACTAGTGAAGATTGCTTCAAAAGCTGTTACATGAAATACAACATTAACCTTCTCGGTAAAAAGAAACCAAGCCTCGCCGATCGCGTCGTCCATTTTCTCCTCAACTACCTCCGCTACATTCTGGTTATCACCCAATTGGTCGTGCTTGGCGTCTTCTTCTATCGATTTACCGTGGATGAAAGTATCGTAGATTTGCGTGAATCAATTGAACAAAAAAGGGCAATCATTCAGGTTGTTCAACCGCTTCTTGCTGAAGCAAATAAAATAAACACTCAAGCTCAAGACTCAAAGAAAATTCTGAATACGCAAGGAAATTTTCTTGCATCATTTCGGTATGTACTCTCACTATTCCCCCAAAACCTTGTTCTTCGGAAGCTTACGATATCTCAAGATAAAATCATGCTCAATGGAATTGCCCTTACCCCAAAGGATCTTCAGCTGTTTTACAGAAAACTAAAGAAGGATAATCGCTTCTCCCGAATTGATTTAAGTAACATAGAAAAAAAAGAAGGCGTATTCACATTTCGTCTGGAACTGGTTTCTTTTAAAAATTGAGCATATATATGGATAAAGCTAACGTACTTAAAAAACTCCTTAAACAGATCGCAACGCAAAAAGCAAAAGATTATACCTCCGCAACAATCTTTTTCCTCGTATTTTCCATCCTTGTTTTTTTTGCAATAAGACCTTCTCTCGTTACCGCCTTTTCTCTTAAAAAAGAGGAACAAGACCTACGAGCGCTCGATGCGAAATATGAAGGAATCATCGTGCGTATCTTATCAGTTCAATCGTCGTTTGAATTATTGCGGGACGAGCTTCCTCTTTTTTCTGAAGCAATTCCAGAAACCCCAAAGGTAAATAAGCTTATAAAAGATATTGAAGAAACCGCACGTGCGAACTCTGTTGCGATTCAAAAATCAAGCGCCGGAGAGGTCAAGCTTGTTGAAAAAAAGAACAAGAAATTAAAATCAGTAATTGTTAATGTCGATGCTGTTTCTTCTTTTGAAAATATATTACAATCATTGGAGGATATGGCAAATCAGAGACGCCTTAAATATGTTAAGACGCTTGAGATATCAAGGGACGAAAAAGATTCAACGGTAGGCGGCGAACTGAATATACGAATGGAAGTTGAGGGATATCATCTATGAATCGGAAGGAATTTTTTCTTATCTCAATCGGTGTGTTTCTTACTGTTTTAGCATGGCTTGTCGCCGATATCTACCATGCAGCATTTCAAGAGCGGGTAAAAGACAACGTCACCCTACCTCCAATTACCGTAAATGCCATACAGAGTGATACATTGAAAATTCTCAAGAGTAAAAAAGAATAGATGATCTATTCTAACCTGTACCAAAAAAAGCCGATCCAAATCCCAACGCTACTTTCCATAGCCATCGTAGGTGTCGTTGTTTTTCTGTTAAGCGCCTTCTTTTTTACTACCTCACTCACCCCATCCCGCGCTTCAAAAAAAACAGCAAAAAGAGTAGAGGTAGCCAATCTTTCATCAAACCAGGTTTCGCTCTTTTGGCAAACCGAGCAGAAAGAAGGCGGTTGGGTGATCTATGGCGAAAACAAAAAGAAACTTAACACGATAGCGATAGATGAGAGAGATTTTCAAGAAGTAAAAGAAAAACGCTTCAGTCATTATGCAATACTTAAGAATTTGAGGGAAAATACCATATATTACTTTCAATTTGTCAGTGAAAACCATATCATAGGCGACGCAAAGGGCGAGCCGTTTCGCTTCACTACATTGAGTAAAACGACGCAAATAAGCAACTTAAAACCTGCATACGGAAAGGTGCTCAACAAGATTGGAAATCCACAAGAAAACGCGATCGTGCTTCTTTCCATACGGAATTCATCGCTGCTCACCGCCCTATCGAAATCTTCCGGTGAATGGCTTATCCCACTTAACTATATTCTTGACAAGAACACCAAAAAATTAAAAGTACTCTCAAAAGATGAGCCTGTTACGATTGAAATTTTTTCGGACGATAATGATATCTCTCGGATCCAAGCTTCCCTTTCAAATATCAGCCCATTGCCAGAGAGCGTCATAATTGGAAAAAACTATAATTTTCTTAAAAAAGACGATGTCTTGCCGGCAACGACAAAACGACAGGATCGCGTTGAGATCCTTTCACCTAAGGAAAATGCCGTTATTCCAGGTAGAAACCCACTATTTCGAGGAACAGGTATCCCAAACTCGGAAGTTGTAATTACCGTGGCAGATAGTAAACGATCAGAATCTACGAAGACAAAAGTTGATCGTGATGGAGTGTGGAAGCTAAATTTTCCTGAAATATTCAAGCCAGGATCACACACCGTAACATTAAAAGCAGTTGGCGGCGATGGCAAAGAGCAAATAATAACAAAAAGATTTTCGATCGCAAAAAGCGGGGAACAGGTAATGGGTGAGGCGACAGGAAGCGCAACGCCAACGCTTACCGCAACTCCCTCCCCTACAACCCCGACACCACCGGTCACTGGTTTTAGTATAAACTATATGATGTTTGCAAGCGCCATACTTATGGCATTTGGTCTTGGCATGTTATTTCTTTTCTAAATTGCATGGATTTTTTTCAAATTCTTTCTTCGATTAACAAAATAAGTATCGCTTTTTTTATCATCACCCTTGTAGTCCTTTCCTGGGAACTTTATCTATTTAAGAAAGAAAAGGAGCGAAAAACTAAAATAAATATACCTCAATTCGATGAACGACTTGCAAAACCGCCTTCCTATACAGAAATAAAGGTTGATGAAAAGAATAACACCCTTGTTAAGAAATCTCACACGCTTCCTTTAATTGGCATATCGTTTGCATTGATTTTTCTTATCGCTATTGCGGTGATTGCTATACGAAATCTCACGGAGGAAGAGCCGCAACCGGTGAGTACCCGAGCAACCTCACAATCAAGCACGTTCATCCCAACCTCTCCCCCAACGAAAACCCCAACGAAAGCTCCATCACCAACCGAAGTTCTTCTTTCGCAAAATCAAATTCCAGAACTAACCATCACACCAACCGCAACGCCGCAAGCTTCCCCAAGCCCAACCAAAGCGCTTGGAGGGACTGCAACCTACGAAGCTCGATTAACACAAACCGCAACTCCAACGCCTAAAAGGCAAGAAAGTATCCCCCAGGCAGGATTTATTCAAACTCCATTGCTTCTTTTTCTGATAGCCACAACAACAATCCTTTTGTCATTTATTTTTTAAGCATCCCTTTTCATCTTCAGTCTCCAAAAGACACAAAATATAGGTACGGATTTTCTTGGAATCATTTTCTTTGGGAATCAAGACGTACTTTCCATCGTAATTTATTGCACCAGGAATCTCAAACAGCTCCCGCGAAAGAATGAAATTCTTTTGGTAAAAGTTCCTCTTGAAAAACATACGCTTGAGAAGATGTGTGAACTGTTGATTTGAGATATCGCGGATTACTGATTTATCTGCGCTTGCATAAAGTTTTCTCATTTTGCCAAGTTGCAAGCTTTTAAGTGCCCCAAATATTTTTCCTTTTACCGAATCTGCGACGATCTGTTGTCTTTTGCTTCTTGAGAAATCACTTCCTTCTGCCCCTTCTGCATTTCTTGAGCGAACAAATTTCAAAGTGGTTGCGCCATCCATATGCTGCTCTCCTTTTGTAAACCTCACCGTTTCATATCGACACTTAAACTCAGGGTCTCCTCCACATTCATCGTTTTCTTTTCCTTCTTTCGGAAACTTTTTATCAATAAAAGATCTCTCAACTGAAACATCTACTCCCCCCAATAAGTCGATAAGATCCTTAAATTGACTGAAATCGATTACCGCACCGTACTGTATTGGAAATCCGATAATCATACCAATCTCCGCCTTTGCAAGAATCAATCCTTTGTTTTGTGCTTTTACTTGGCCGTATGCATAGGCTGTGTTAATTCGATCCTGTAATGCATCGCTCCAGATGTCGCGCGGAATTCCGATTGATATTGTGCGATTCTTTTTAAAATCGTAATTTACAACGGTTATAGAATCGGAAAGATTAGGCCCGTCATGACGACCGCCCGGGATGCCAAGTATGACAATGTTTGTCTGGTTATTTACTTTCCGTATATTTCCTGGAAGAAAAAGTGTTTGAAGCAGTGATATCTTAAGGTCTCTTTTTAGGAAACTATAATACGGTTTTATTATGATGATTCCAAAAAGTAAGATAAGTGCACTTACAACTAATATCTTTGCATTCCGTACAAAGCTCATAGACTAGCTCGTATAGCGTTGTAAAAGGACTTCGCCTCGTATGAAGCGGTGCCGATTAAAAATCCATCGATCTCTTTTGCAGATGAATACTGCACGATATTGTGTTCATTGACGCTTCCGCCGTAGAGGAACCTCATATTATCTCCAAGCTGTAAACTTTGTCGAAGCGCCAAAACCTTCTCGAGAGGCTCGTTTTCCCCAGTTCCTATGGCGTAGACCGGCTCGTATGCAACAAGCTCTGCTTCATGTGGTATCACATCGTTTTTGTCTCGGATGCATACGATTGGGGCAATACCATACTTCTTAGAAAGCGAAGTTTTCTCCTCAACTGTCTCGTTGGTCTCTCCGAGATACTGTCTTCGTTCGCTGTGCCCTATGATGGCAAACTCAACAAGGCCGCTGAGATTTCGGGCACTTACTTCGCCGGTAAAATTTCCTGCCTCAAAGGAAGAAACGTCTTGTGTCCCAATGGCAAAATTTGGGATCGAAGAGATTGTACTTTTTACAACTGACAAGAGATGGTAGGCGGGACAAATAACAATCTTAAGCGCGCCGCTTTCTAATCTCTCGCGTACTATACGGTCCGCTTCTAGATACGACAGAAACTGTTTAAGCCAGGCTTCTGCTTCTTCGAGATTCTTGGTTGCCTTCCAATTGGCTATAATGTAATGCATTTATAATATTATAATGGCTAAAAACTCCCGCGTCTTTCGTGGATTGAACGCGCAACAAAAAGAAGCAGTAGTCTCTATCTCTGGGCCTTCAATAATCCTAGCAGGCGCCGGATCAGGGAAAACCCGGGTGCTTGTCCACAAGGTACAAAACCTCATCAAAAACCGCCATGTCTCACCTTCCGCCATAATCATGATCACCTTCACGAACAAAGCTGCATCAGAAATGAAAGAACGGATCGGACAGGAAAAATTAGGGTATATCGGCACCTTCCACTCGCTTTGCGCACGGATACTTCGGATTCATGGAGAAAAAATTGGAGTCCCAGGACACTACACGATTTATGACGAAGCCGATCAACTTGCTCTGATTAAAAAATTAGTTGGGCAAGCCGCAAAAGTTCAATCTACTCCCTCCTATATTCTCTATCGTATATCAACCGCAAAAAACGAGCTCATAACAGCCCAAAAATTCGACGAGATCTTTGCCGACCGCTTTTCAAAGGAAATCGCAAAAATCTATAAGCTCTATCAGAAAGAGCTGAGGAAAAATTCTGCCTTGGACTTTGATGATCTTCTTTCTCTGACAATAGAGCTGTTCTCTACCTTTCCTGATGTTCTTCGCAGATACCAAGAAAGATATAAATATATACTCGTTGACGAATTTCAAGACACCAATCACGCCCAATATGTTTTTACCAAAATGCTTGGGGCCCGATATAATAACGCGACTGTTGTTGGCGATTTTTCACAAAGCATTTATTCATGGCGTGGTGCAGATATTGGGAATCTTGAAAAATTTCGAAAGGACTTTCCTAAAACAAAGCTTTTTTACCTTGAGAAAAATTACCGCTCTTCCCAAAATATACTGAATTTCGCCTACCGAGTTATCGCACAAAATAAGACGCATCCAATTCTTCAGCTTACCTCAGAAAATATGCTGGGAGAGCAGGTGGTTTTCTTTGAGGCAGAGACCGAAGAACAAGAAGGTCTTTTTGTTGTTGAAGAGATCGAACGATTGAAAAATCACTTTCCATACAAGATGTTTGCTGTTCTCTATCGGACCAATGCGCAATCGCGAATCATTGAAGAGGCTTTTTTACACTATGGTATTCCCTATGTTCTTGTTGGAGGAACAAGATTCTATGAGCGCAAAGAAATAAAAGATGTTTTGGCATATATGAGACTCATTGTCAATCCAGCTGATCAGGTAGCAAAAGACCGGGTGATAAAACTTGGGAAAAAGCGCTGGGAGAGATTTCAGCCATTTTATGAAAAAATGAAAAACTCCTACGCAACCCTATCAACAGAAGAGATTATGGAAAAGATTTTTGAAAGCACACAATATCTTAACCTGTATAATCCGAGCGATCCTGAAGATTTTGCTCGGCTTGAAAATATAAAGGAGCTTAAATCGGTTGCGGTTTCCTTTTCAAATCTGATTGAATTTCTTGAGCAGATCGCACTAGTTGAGTCGGAGTATTTTGAGGGTGAAAAAAAGGCGAGGGGTCACCATGGAGTAAAACTGATGACTTTGCATCAGGCAAAAGGACTTGAGTTTGACTGTGTATTTATCGTTGGTGTTGAGGAAGGACTTCTCCCGCATTCTCGCTCGCTTGATGATTACCTACAGCTTGAGGAGGAGCGCAGACTCTTTTATGTAGGAATCACTCGTGCAAGAAAATACCTCTATATAACCTATACGAAGCGCCGCTTTATGTTTGGGAGGCGAAACTACGCAATGAAATCTAGATTTTTACTGGAAAGCGGAGAAGGGTAATTCGTCGTCTATCTTCCAAAAAGAAACTCTAAGATTTTTTGAAAAAAGCCCTTTTGTGTTGCTGCTCCCTGGACACCGGAGCACTGACAACTTGAGCCGGTCCATGAGCATCCGGGAACTTTTGCACATTCGGTTGCAGGGTCAGATTGGGAGCCGCTTGGTGGAGGAGGAGGTGGGGGTTGAGGCGGCGGCTGATAGGATGCTGGAGGAGGCGGCGATGAACATTGGCAGGTTGATCCAGTCCATGAACAACCTGCCTGCCGTGTGCATGCAGAAGCCGGATCAGGTTGGGAGCCTCCACTTGGTGGAGGAGGCGGCACAGATGAGCCTGTTGATCCTGCACATTGGCAAGACGATCCTGTCCAGCTACAGCCATACCGGGTACATTCTGAGGCCGGATCCGGAGTTGGATATGCACCGCTTGACCCTCCTTGCTGACCTGCACACTTACACTCGCTTCCATCCCATGAACATCCTGAATATTTAGCACATTCTCTGGCAGGATCATAAGCTCCGGATTGCGACTTACATTTCTCAGGGTTTTTGCTACAGTACTGTTCAAACTGCTGTCGCTCTTGTTGGTTTTGAAAAGAACCTTGCTGTCCAGGCGCACATTTATCGGGATTTTTACGGCAAAACTCTGCATACTCCTCGGCTTTCTTTTGAGATTCCGAACTATCATAAATTCCACATTCGCAGGTGTTATTTTGCCATCTACAACTTGGGGTTCTCGTGCACATCTCTTGTGGATTATAGCTTCCTCCTTGATTGCCACCTATACTCCTACACTCATCTTCATGTTGTTCGCAGTATGCCCGACATGATTGTTCGCTATTGCAGCCTCCCGGACCGGTAAATCTTCCTCCTGTGCTTTGTGAGAAGCCTTGGCAGACCTTGAAGTTTACCGGATCCGAACAAAACTTCCTACAAGTTTCCTCTGAATTACAACCGCCTGGGCCCACATTTGAAACTCCGCCGTGAAGACCGGTCTGCTTTGCAAACTCCGAACATTTCTGCGCATTGGCTGGGCTCTCACAGAAGGAACGGCAAGAATCATACGATGTGCATCCTAAAACTTGTTTTGCCTTATCAAGAATCTGCCCTTCGCTTGGATCCCCAACATGGCCACCTGAAAGTCCCTGTTTCTTTGCAAAAGAATTACATGTATCGTAGTTTGCAGGTTGCTCACAGAAGGCTTGACATGAACTTGCGGAATTACAGCCAAGCTCGGTCTTGGTTCGCGACCAAAATATTTGGTTTGAAGCATCAAATTTTTCCTCTTGATAGAAGCCTTTCTGTTTGGCAAATGCAACGCAGGTATTTTGATTTACCGGATCGTCACAGAAACTGCGACAGGTAGCGTAATCTCGACATCCGCCAAGTTCAGCGATAGGAAAGGCGACTCCATATTTCTTTGCGGCATCCTCTGGTGCTACCTGTGCTAGTACGACTGTCGCAATGAAAAGAAAGAGAAACACGCTTGCATACTTGAGAACTGATCGTATCATCGTAGGTTGTTGAATGGGTTTTTATATTGGGAAAAAGGATTGACGTACTGCGTCTTCTTATCAAAAGGATTCTCGTACTGAGTTTTCAAGTTCACGTTTGGCTTTTTAGACGGTTTTTGTGTTTGTTTCCGTTGAAGCGTAATCACAAAGCCCGCAAGAATTATGGTAAGAAGAACTAACGAGACAAAAGCAAGAAAAATAACCGTCTTTTTTCGGTTATTACTCATTACAATGATACTACCACGAAGCAAAAGGCCATGTCAAGAGGAAGACACCGTCGGAAGAACCAACCTCACGAGTGAGTCAGTCGGAAGGAGGCTACTAGGACAGGCCAATTCCCACCGCGTAGGTTGACCACGGCTTGATGATTAGTCAAGTGCTTGTTTCATTATGAGAATATAATTCTTAAATCCGAGCTTGCGATATAACTTGCGGGCTTCTTTATTCTCTGCGTAGGTATCGAGACCGATATGTGTGCATCTCCTTTTTTTGAATTCTTGAAGAAGAACTTCATAAAGTTTTTTTCCGACTCCTTTTCCTCGATATTCCTTTTTCACAAACCACTCATCTATGTATCCCTCCTTATTTAAAACCTTGCCCTTTCTCTCTATGATTTTTCCGCTTATATGAGCAATTAGTTTCCTTCTATCTTCGGCGACAAAGGATATGTGGTCTTTTTTAAACATCTCCCCAATCGCTTCTTCGACTGATTTTTTTGGATTCGTATACTTTACAAGAGGAAAAATAGGGGAGCTTACAAGAAGTTCTTGTCTGTGGAACTTGTTATGAAACTCGTCAAGCAAAGCAAAAAGCTTGCTCCGATCGCTTTTTCTTATCTTCCTTATTTTCATGAAAAAATTATACAGGAGGGTAAACTATTTAGCTTAGGTGTTTATATGACGACTTCCATGCTATAGCAGAAAAGTGGTAGGGGAGGTTTATTTTAATTTCGCGAACCACTTTTGAAGACGTTGGGGTATCTCAAAATAATATGTGGGGTTTATATTGTTTGCCAATTTCTCAAGATCTTCCTGTGGAATTTTCAGCTTCGCGATAAGCTCTCTCGCTTGGTTTTTAGTAACGGTTACTTTTTTTAAATCTTTTGCGGAAGCAATTATTCCTTCTCTCAATGCGTTTTTAACTTTTAAATATTCATGATTATATAACCATCTTCTAAAATAAATTTCAAAATCCCCCGTTTGTTTTGGATCAGGAATTCGTTGAAAATACATAATTGCGGAGGTTGTATTCGGTTGAGGATAAAATGCAGATTTCGGAACAACCTCTACTACTCTTGCTTTAAAATACGCTCCTAAAATTGGCTCTTTATTTACCTTATCAACTACAGATGTTGGAGCAAGCCAAACCAAATCTCCTCGATACCAAGAAATGTTGGTGTAGTTATGAAGCATATTTTGGGCTTGACTGTAGGGAATATTTGAAACGGTTTTTGTGATGGGAAGAATTTGCCACCTTTCCTTCTTATCGTTAAGAAATTTATAGGCATCTTCATAAATAACTTTCACGTTTTCTGGTAGTTTATCTAAATATGGTTTAAACCTCTCATCAATCTCGATAGCAACAACTTTCTTTGTTCTTTTTGCAAGCTCTTCGGTTAAGAATCCGAGTCCAGGGCCAACTTCTAAAACGCTATCGTCTTTTTCAATCTTTGCAATCTCAACAGTTCTTAAAAGAACATCCTCATCTATTACGAAGAATTGGTCTTTTGAGATATCTGCTTCATGTTTTGATAGGAACTCTTTAGCTCTTTCAAGCAACGATCTATTCATGAGAAAAAGTATATCAGAGGTTTAATAGCCCAGTTAAATATATGACGACTTTTATGCGACAGCAGAAAAGTGGTAAGACTAGAATTGTTGCAACAGGCCAATTCCCACCGCGTAGGTTGAAAGCGGCCTGATAGGAAAGGCCAAACTTATAAAAAATCAATTCTTATAGATATATTTTCGCCAAACTGTTTTAAAGAAAGGTAAAGTCAAAGTTGAGAGAACAAAACCAACGGCGGGTATAATTGAATTTATCCAGGGATTTATACCAACAACGAACTTCAAATATATGGCTATCGCAAGGTAAGTGAAGA
>JACOYT010000047.1 GCA_016181725.1 Candidatus Roizmanbacteria bacterium
CAGATTGAAACTTTCTCTTACAAAATTTCGAGAAACGGCCGCAGTATCTGCTTGGCGCCACGAGTGAAGATCTGCAAGCGGTGTATCAATTTTATACCAACGAAAAAGAAGTGCTACAAGAAGAATTGCGAATAAAATCAGAAAGTCTATTTTCTTGAATACGTTTTTCCTCTCCTTTTTCATAGAGATGAGACATTTGAGTTACGAACAAGCGCCGCCTGCCCAACTACAAGACCTGCCATGAGCCAAAAACTATAAGCTACTTTTGATGCTTCAAAAACATCAATATAGGTTGCGTTTATAAACAAAGCAAATAAGCCGAAAAGAAACCCAAGGAAAAGATATTTTTGATCTTGCGATGCTTTTTTTGCTGTTTGGATAATGGTATATACGAGCGAATATAAGATGTATACAAAGAGCACAGTTCCCAAAAGCCCAAGTTCTCCAAGCCAGCGAAGATAATCATTGTCGGTCGCCTCTGTTATGGATGAGGGGCCGGTACCAAAGAGCGGATTCTGGATGAATGAAGCGATGGCACGAGGCCACTCGACCTGAAGCCGTGTAGAACATGAAATATCACACAGCACGGTATTTTTTACGTTAATAAGTCCTGCAATCTGCTGGGCTCTTTTCTCAGCCTCTTTGTTTGTTGGAGTTCTTCCTTCTCTTAAGGCTTCTTTACGAGCTTGTTCTCTTGCTATTTCCAATATTTCTTTCTTTGTTTTTTCATCCAGTACAACCTGTCTTGCTGTCTTTTTTCCTTTTTTTGAAAGAAGCGGGATCTCAAATCCCCCAGCAGGAAGCTCCCGCGTCGTTATGGTTTGGTCAATCACGACATCGCCGGTCTGTAAGTTGACAAAAACCTGTTTGAATTGAAAGGTCTGGGCAAACCGCTTACTCAAGTCGCCAGTTACAAACATGAGTGCTGCGGTGAGGATTGCGGTAAAAACAAAAAAACGAAATTTTCTAAAAAACATAAGAAAGGTCGTTACCGAAATAACGTATGCTATGAAAGAAATTCGTTGTGCGGTATAAAGAAGGGTCGTTATTGAGAGCGCAAAGAGGATGGCATACTTTTTCTTTTCGGAAAAAAAATAGTACCCAAGGACAAGCGGGATGGAAAATACCAAATATGCAGATAGATCAAAATGTCCGCCGAATGTTGATGAGATGCGAGCTTCAGGCGTCAAGGTGAGGATTCTCCCTCTTGCATATTCTGGGTTCATGGTTTGGACTGCAGGCAGATCGGTAAACCTCTGCCCAATTCCATAGAGGCCAACAAGAAGAAGAGCAATGAAATAGAGATTGAGATAAAAGGGAAAATCTTTTTTTGACGCAATTGCAGACACTGCAATAAAAAAAACGAACATGTACTCGATTCTTCGTAAAGCATGCAGGAATCCGATCTGATATACCGGGATAGTTTTTTGGAGATAAAATCCTACGAAAAAAGAGGCGAGAGTAGCGATCCAAAAGAATACGAAGAGTAGCAGAAACTTTTTGCGCAAAATAATTTTCTTTCTAAGAACCTGAAGTACAAAAATCACGTAAAACAGCGCAACGAAAAGATCCTCAAATCTGACAGAAATATAGGTGTATTCAAGATCAATGAGAGGAAATTTGGGATAGAGCGGAATAAGGAAGATAAAAACAGCTAAGAAAATCTTTATGAGGTTGTCATCTATCCATCTTAGTAAGCTGGTAAGCTTTTTCATACGTCTCAATAAGGTATTTGTTCTTTGTCGCTTTCCCAATTGCCAAAGCTATGATCGCCTTTAATTGTAGCATACGTTTAAGAAGAAAAACTGCCAATTTGGAGCGATTCTTTTTGTAAAGATAGAGGAATCCTCGATAGACTTGGATGATGGGATAGGTTTTTCCACCGGAGGAGGCAGAACCAAGATGAATGATATGCGAATCAGGATAAAAAAATACACGAAAGCCCAACTTTTTTGCGCGGTGAAACAGGTCGATTTCCTCCATATACATAAAGATTCCCTCATCAAAGCCGCCAACCTTTTGGAAATGGTCTTTTTTTGTCATGATACATGCGCCTGATATCCAATCGACCTCTTTCACGTTGCGGGGAGAGTAACGCGTCAGGCCCCAGTAGTCGCCCCGCAAAAATAGGGCTCCAAAAACCACAGGAAGGGTATAAAAGGGGCCGCAGGAGGGCTGGGGAGTCATGTCTTTGTTGAAAAGCTTTGCCCCAGTAAAATGTATATTATTCGCATTCTGTTTGAAAAAATTGAATAAGCGTTCAATCGCATTGTCAAGGATTACCGTATCGGAGTTTAAAAAAAGGATGCAGTCTGCTTTTGCAATCTTTGCCCCCTGATTATTTGCTTTCCCAAACCCAAGATTCTCTTTATTCTCAATGAATTTTAAATTCTTAAATCCTAAATCTAAATTCCTAAATCTTTCGACTGTTCCATCTGTCGAACCATTATCGACAACTATAATTTCATACAGAAGTTTTGAGTTTCTTAAAGACTTTACAACAGATTTTATGCAATTTTCTGTTATTTTTTTCGTATTGTAGGATACGATAATTATGGAGAGATCAGGCTTTCCCATGAGATTTAGTATAATTATATCAGCCAATAAGCCGGAGTAGCTCATTGGTAGAGCAATCGTTTCATAAGCGATAGGTAGTGGGTTCGATTCCCCCCTCCGGCACACGGGACAGTCCAGAACCGTACTTTGTTCTGGTTCTGGACGAATCCTGCCATTGGCACCACGAAGGCACACCTCGTTGAACCTTCTTGATATAATTTCTGCATGAAACCAATTTGGGCATTAATAAACTGTAATACTATTAAAGAAGCACATGCAATAGGAGATAAAGTTTTGGAAAAAAGATTAGGGAGTTGTTTTGATATTTTTGAGAGGAATCTAACTACATATTTTTGGCCACCAAAAAGCGATAAAAAAGAAACTGCAACAGGAGCTTTATTGATAGTCGAGACCTTTGAAGAAAAATATAAGGAGCTTCAATCTTTTGTAAAAAGTATTCATAGTGATAAACTTCCTTTCATTGGTTACGTTGAAATTAAAGGAACAGAAATTGCCTATAATAGTTGGATGAAAGAAGAGCTGAGATAGGTTCGAACATCCACGAAGTAGAAAGAACTCACTTCATAGCATGTATCAACTCCCCCAGGAACACAAAAACTCAATGTTTTTATTTAGTTTGCTGTAACGGCCTGTTCCACTTCGGAGGTGGCAATTAACTTCTATATCTTTCGACAGAGTTTACAGTGAGCGGTAGTTGAACTGCTCAGGACAACTACATCCCTTCAATTCCGTTCAGGATAAACCAGCTTAGCGAGCAAGAACTTTCTTCCTGATATAATTTCTGCATGATTGAGGCGGGATTCTTTGATGCAGGCGGTGTACTGCATGGAGAGGGAATGGAAGACGTACACCTTGATATCATAGAGACCTTAGGATTGACGCCCAAAGTGTATTATCCAGTGTGGGATGCACTTCATGATCCTTTTGGAAGGGGTGAAATCACTGAAGAGGAATTCTGGAACGAGATTCGAAGACAAACAGGCACAACGAGTCCATTACCAGAAGGGGAATCATTATTTACCAGAGCATACGCAAAACAGTTTGTTCCAGACGAACAGGTTCTAGATGTTGTTAGACGGTTAAAAACAAATGGCTATAAGGTTGGGCTCATCTCAAATTCATTTGCACCTCATGTTGACTTCAATATCAAGGTTGGCATTTACGACGAATTTCCTGTAAGAGTTTTATCGCACGAGGTAGGAGTTCGAAAACCTGACCCAAGAATTTTCCAACTCGCTCTCGACCTACTTCAAGTAAAACCTGAACAGGCATTCTATGTTGATGACAGGGAAGCTAATGTTGAGGCGGCCAGAAAACTAGGACTAGCGGGAATCGTTTTTCATCATCCAGAAGATCTAATGCAAGACTTAAGAGATTTAGGCATCGCCCTGTAAACGCAAGCCGCGAGGGGTGTGATATAATGGTGCGACCTAATTCGAAGGGAGGTGAGAGAGTATGGCAGTGTTTTTAGGTGTGCATAAAATATCCGAAGGAATGGATGAGACAAAAATAGTTGAGGGCTGGGAGAACTATAAAAAAAGTGCCAGTGAAATGGGATTAAAACCGCTTTCAGCAGTAGTAAGTATTGAAAAAGGTTTTGCTCATTGCCAGACAGAGGCTGATTCAGCCGATCAAGTAAGAAAGGCTCATGAAAATGTCGCAATTCCGTTAGAAGACGTAGTCGAAGTCAAACCCCTCCAATAAACCTCAGTTAAACACTTAACTGAGAGAGGCAAGTTCGATTGTTTAAACAATTGAACCAATGCTACAATTATTTAAATAATTGTAGCAAACTGCTTTTACCGTGTTGGAAGGTTTTCGCAGGAGTTGAACCTGATTTATCTTAATGATGGTGCTTTCATGAAGCCAATCACACCGCGGCGGTGTGATACATTCCCAGGGGCTTAAGAATGATAAGTGAGTTTATCTCGACTTAAAAAAAAGAAGGTTGCCCAAAAGAAGAGCCGGAATAAAAAGGTCGGGTAATAAACCGACCGCTCCAAGAGAATTGACTACAGCAGGAAAGGATAACGCCTGCGTTATAACAGCCACGGTAAGTCCAAAAAGAACTTGTCTTTCCGGATTCATTGGCGAAGTCATAGGCTCAGGAAGCATAACTGTCGCAAAAAAAACTATAGTTGGGTCTGCTAATCTTGTAATGAAGGAAGATAGAGAAAAAGTAAATGTAAAGACATGAGAAAAAACTGTGTATGCGACAACAAATGTAAGAATGACATACAAACGTCCCATTCTATAGCCAGATACGAAAATCGGAAGAAGGAGAATAAGGAACAGGAACGCATTGGAGAGAGTTAGATGAGTAATGTTTTGGAACGATACTCCCCACCACGTTATATACTGCTTAAAAACAATCCCGCCGATAAATAAACCAATTGCGGCAGGATTAAAAATATGTCGTCCCGAGACTCTTAAGAAATTTTTAGCTCCCATTGCCACAGCGCTGGTTGTCGCAATCTGATACCATGTGACATCAGGAGCAACGATTAAGCTAATAATAAGACCCGTTACAATTGCTGCGTAGGGCATAAACAATCTTCTTTTTCTGAGAAAGGCAAAAAGAAGGTCAAACGCGATACTAAATCCTACCGAAGCAAGGAGAAGATACGCGCTTGTTGCGATGGAATACTTTGTCTGGGTCGAAAGAAAAATGAAAAAGAGGAGAATGGCAAGTTGAACTTTTGGAATTCTAAGCATTTGGTAGACCTTCATCACAATCATAATAACAGTTTTTATGATTTAAATAGAAGGACCTCGTATCCTCCACCCCCCCGGAGCTGGCTTAGAGGGTTTTGGAATCGGCGATGATGGTGACGGGGCCGTCGTTTAAGATTTGAACTTCCATGTATTGGCCGAACTTGCCAGTTTTTACCGAAATCCCTTTTTCTTTCAGTTTTGAAACAAACAATTCATAGAGCTTTTCTGCCTCTTCTGGGTTTTTGGCTTTAATAAAAGAGGGGCGTCGCCCTTGAGAAAGATCTGCACAGAGGGTAAACTGTGATACCACCAAGACTTCTCCTTTCGCATCGGTAATCGAAAGATTCATTTTCCCCTCTTTATCAGCCATGATGCGAAGGGTTGAAAGTTTTTCCGCAAGCTTGGAAACATCTTGTTCGGTGTCTTCCTGAAAAATCCCAAGGAGAACAACATAACCACGCCCAATTTTCGAGAAAACGTTATTTTGGACCAAGACTTTACCTTGAATAACACGCTGAATTAAAACAATCATATGTTTAGATCTTCGTGAGATAAATTTTTTCCGGTGTCAAACTCGCCCTCAAAAGAATTTTCGGGCTCAGACAACTGACTCCTCAAAAATTTACTCACTTCGATCTTCTCTCAGTTTTGAGTTTTGACATTTGATATTTGCGTTTTGAGCTTTTTGTTATGGTGCTGGCGTTGGTGTTGTTGGTTGGTCTCCTGCGCAATCCATACAGTAGGTTGAGATGCCATCGGTGACAATTGTTTTTTCCTTGATCTCAACGTTCGGATCACCTTCCTGAGGATTACGAACAAGCTTATCACTGTCTTTGGTGACCGCAACAGCCTTCCTTTCTGTTTTAATATTTCCGGCAAGCGTTTTAGTCTCTGTACCTTTAATAAAGTATTCAAGCCGTGTCTGACAGCCGCCACCCTCTTGAGGCTCACCTTCCTTTTTCTGCTCGGGCGTCCCTGTCGTCCAGCATACCTGTCGAGTAACAACGGTTGATGGTCGTATTGGTAAAAGATTCGGCTGGCCTTCAAGCACGTACCGCATCACCCTATTCCAGATCGGAGCAGCACCGGTAACTCCCGACGTAAGGTATGGATTCATCGGCGTATTATCATTGTTTCCCACCCACACCGTGGTTAAGAAATTCGGCGTATATCCTATCGTCCAATTATCTTTCTTATCATCGGTCGTTCCTGTTTTGACTGATACGGATTTCCCAGGAATCACAAGTTGCGAAGAAGCTCCAAATGCCGGGGATCGTGCAAAATTGTCAACCAGAATATGCGAGATGAGAAATGCTGCCTCAGCAGATATGGCCTTTTTTCCTTTGATTGCAAAAAATCGTGGATATTTGAGCGGTTTTCTCACATCCTTGACGAAATTTGGATCTTCAAACTCGAAAAGAACTTTTCCTGATTTATCCTGAACCTTAAGAATGCTTATTGCCCTTTTAGGCGTTCCGCGATTGGGAAATGACGAGAACGCCTGTGCCATCTCGGTCATCCTTACTTCTCCGCCTCCTAAAGTAAGCGACAATCCATATCGCGCAGGGTCCTTAAAGGAGGTAATTAAAAAAGCGCCAGCTGAGGCGACAAACTCTCTCACCCCGTTTATTGCAAGCATTTTTACTGCAGGAATATTGTAGGAGCTTCCCAGAGCAAAGCGAAGCGGTACCGGACCATGGTAGCGCCCATCATAATTAACCGGACAGTATGCCTTTGGCTGTCCTGGCGGATTAAAACAGGTCTGGACATCTAAAAAGATCGTGGCAGGCGTGACAAGTTTTCGCTCAAGTCCAATTGCATAGTTTATCGGTTTGATGGCGGAACCCGGCTGCCGAAGTGCGGTGGTGACATTGAAAGCTCCTGATGGTGAAGCAAAGTAATCGACCGACCCAACCATGGTTAAAATCTCTCCGGTTGGCGGTCTTGTCACAAGAACCGCACCGTTTGAAACATTGAGATTTTTCACTTTTTCAAGTTCGTCGCCAAGTACCTTCTCTGCTTCCTGTTGGATATCAAGATCAAGCGTGGTTATCACCCGAAGACCTCCCTCCTCAACAGTCTTTGCCCCAAAAAATCGCTCAAGCTCACTCTTCACATAGAAGACAAAGTGAGGGGCTTTAATATCGGTAGTTGGCGGTTTGACCGCTAATTTTTCCTTTGCTGCCTTATCGTACAGAGTTTTATCAATATATCGCTGTTTGAGCATCTTGCCAAGAACCTCGTTTCTTCTTCGAAGGGCAAGGGCGGGATTATTGTAGGGCGAATAGAGCGAAGGCGCTTGAGGAAGACCTGCGAGAAAGGCTGCTTCGTGGAGCTTAAGATCTTTTGCCCGTTTGCCAAAGTAGGTTTTGGATGCAACCTCGATTCCATACGAGGAGCCGCCATATGGCACCTGATTGAGATAGAGCTCAAGAATCTCGTTTTTAGTGAAGATTCGCTCGGTCCAGAGCGCAAGGATGATCTCTCTAATTTTCCGTCGAATGGTCCGTTCAGGCGAAAGGAGTGCAGATTTGATAAGTTGTTGGGTAATCGTTGATCCTCCCTGAAGTCTCTGTTTTAAGATAGTGTCTTTGAGGGCGCGGAAGATTCCACCAAATAAGGAGACGCCCCGATGATGATAAAAATCCTTATCCTCTATTGCGATGGTAGCCTGAGCAACATAGGAAGGAAGATTTTTAAGCTTTATCGGAGATCTATTTTCTTCCTTATAAATCTCGTAGAGGAGTCGGCCTTTCCGATCGTAGATATGGGTAGAGAGGGGGACTGCTTTATAGTCTTTGAGGCTGTAGGGGTTTGGGAGCTTATAGAATACAAAGAAGAAGATGAAAAGACCGGTTCCAACCCCGACAAGCCAGGCAAGCCAGCTCTTACCAAACGATTTTTTTACCTTGTCTAAGGAGGGCAAAGACGTTGCATTTTGAGGATTCTGCATTGAAGACAATTTTATCAAAATTTATATCCGCGGAAACAAAGGCGCGACTTTCCTGATTTTCCCCGAAGCGGCATTCATGATCTTTTCAGCCGTTTCCGGAAGAAACGGCCGAAGAAAACTCCCTACATTGTAGATGTCGTTTAATGTTTGTTTCAAAAAATTCCCTCGTACATCTTTTGTTTTTTTCCAAGGGGCATACTCGTCGAGTTTCTTATTTAATTGCTTGACAAGGGCCCAGATATAGTTCAATGCTTCGCTGAATTGATAGCTTTCAATAAGTTTATCCAAACGTTCTTTGGTATTTTTCTCGGGAGTTTTTCCTATGGTATCTCCATCAATTCCGTCTTCCTCTCCCAAGTTAGTTATCCGTGAGACCAAATTGCCCAACTCGTTTGCAAGATCGGCATCATAAACTTCCTGCATCCGTATATCTGAATAATCACCATCTTCAAAGGGAGGAATCTCGCGAAGAAGGTAATAGCGGACAGCATCTACCCCATATTTTTTGACCAGTTCATAGGGATCAACAACATTCCTCAAACTCTTACTCATTTTTTTACCATCCGATGTGATAAATCCATGGATCATAATTTGTTTTGAGGTGGGGAGCTCTGCTGCCATAAGCATGGCTTGCCACATAGCGCTTTGCTGACGGAGATTGTCTTTACCGGCAACCTGAATCCCAGGCCAAAATTCTTTGAATTTTTTCTCATCGTTAGGCCAGCCTAAGGTTGAAATATAATTAACAAGAGCATCAAACCACACATACATTACATGTTTACTATCATCGGGAACATCAACTCCCCATGGCATTTTACTTTTCAATCGAGAAATACTGAAATCTTCTAGTCCCTTGGCAACAAAGTTTCTGATCTCTTTCAGTCTGAATGAAGGAACGACGAATTCGAGATTTTCATCATACAGTTTAAGCAGCTTTTTTTGAAAGGAAGAGAACTTAAAAAAATAATTTTCTTCCTCTATTATTTCTAATTGCTGTTCTGGATGCAGAGGGCAACGGTTGTTTATTAATTCAGATTCTGTTTTCTTAAGCTCACAACCTATGCAATACTTTACTTTGTAGTGTTTTCTATAGATATAGCCGTTTTTTTGGCATCGTCTCCAAAATTCTTGCGCAGCTTCAAGATGATGTTTATCTGTGGTTCGAATAAAGTGCGTGTAACTTAAGTTGAGAGCTTTTTTTAGATTTTCGAATTTTGCTGCGTATTCATCACAGTACTTTTGTGGATTTTTTCCTGCCTCAACAGCTTTCTGATAAATTTTAAGACCATGTTCGTCGGTTCCCGTGTTAAAGACTATATCTGCACCTTGAAGTTTCCAGTATCGTGCTAAAACATCAGCCTGAACCATCTCCAGCGCGAATCCTATGTGGGGTTCTGCGTTCACATAAGGCAGAGTGGTTGTGATGTAAAATTTTTTTGCCATTTCGGATCTTTGGTATCTACTTTAAAAGGAGTCTCACCCCAATTATAAATGACACAAGAAGGATTATGTTGAGGACATTAAAGCCGACAAAGGCATTCGTTAATAAAAACAGAAAGCTTAACGCAAAGGCAAGATACCGTGTTTTCTTGTTCGACGTAAACATTGAGAGTGTTGTCGAAAGGAGAAAACTGAATGAAAGAATAAATAAAACGACTACTGCTGGATGAAACGGTGGAACATAAAATAAAACTGCCGCATTTAACCCAAAAAGAACAATCAATAATACATAGTTAAAAATTTTTTTCCAATCCCTTCTTTTTATCATGAGCTTACAATGTCTTGCAAGTTAGCGTTGAAACCAGTATAATTTTACCACTGAATGAAAAAGCTGCCTGACGACAAGAAAAAAATAATAGAAACCTTCGCCCAACGAAAAGGAGATACTGGCTCACCGGAAGTTCAGGTTGCACTTTTAACCTATAAGATAGATAAACTCTCTCAACATCTTGGGGTAAATAAAAAAGACAACCATTCAAGACGAGGATTGTTAAAAGTTGTTGCGAAAAGAAGAAGAATCCTAAGTTACCTTCAAAAACTCGGTCAAAAGCGCTATAAGAAGCTTATTGATCAGTTGTCCCTGAAGAAATAATCTCGCTTAATTTTTTTTATGCAACTTATTGAAGATTCGATCGACTATAACGATCGTCGGCTAACCCTTCAGGTTGGCAAACTTGCACAGTCGTCGCATGTCTCTGTTTTTGGAAGACTCGGAGACACCTGTATCTTGGTGACCGTCAATGTCAGTGATACAAACGAAGACATAGATTATCTCCCTCTTTTTGTTGAGTATGTAGAGAAGCTCTATGCGGGAGGAAGGATAAAAGGATCTCGTTGGGTAAAGCGTGAGGGAAAGCCATCTGACGATGCGATACTGAATGCCCGTTTAATCGATCGATCAATTCGCCCACTTTTCCCCGCTGATTATCGAAAACAAATTCAGATTATCATTACCTTGCTTTCCGTTGACGGCATCAACTCGCCAGAGATATTAGCAGCAATAGCTACCTCTTCCGCCTTGCACATATCACAGATTCCCTGGGAAGGACCTATTTCAACAACCCGCATAGGATATGTGACTACCAATGGCGTTGGATCCTATATTCCACACCCCGACGAAGCCGAGCAGAAATATTCGTCTGTGGATCTTATCGTCTCATCAACGCGTGACAAGGTTGTTATGATCGAGGCGCAATCAGAAGAACTTGCAGACGAGGCGGTCTATGAAGGCGTCAGGCTTGCAAAAGAAGAAAATAAAAAAGTTATCGATTTCATTGAGCGTTTACGGAAAAAAGCAGGGCACCCGAAAGAAAAACTCGTTGAACCACTTATTGATCAAAAGATTCTTGCGGTATTAAAGCAAGAGTACAAAAAACAAGTTGACAAGTTGATTGCCGATCGTGCGCTGAAGGAGTTTGAGGATAAGGAAGCTCAAGATGCTTTGATCGAAAGCGTGTTAGAAAAATACGGCAGTGAATTTGACAAAAAATCTGTCCTTAAAGCAGTTGAGTACCTTGCAAAGCAAATTCTTCGAGAAAATGTCTTAAAAACAAAAAAGAGGATGGATGGAAGAGGGCCCGATGATGTCCGCAAGATCTCGGTTGACGTCTCGATTTTACCAAGAACCCATGGATCGGCACTTTTCCAGCGTGGAGACACGCAAGTACTTTCTATTGTGACGCTTGGCTCACCCTCATTAGAACAGCTTATCGAAAGTCCTGAAGGGGAAGAGGCAAAGAGATATATTCATCACTATTATATGCCTCCCTATTCCTTAGGGGAGGTTGGGAGGATGGGCTTTCCCACAAGACGCGAGATTGGTCATGGAGCGCTTGCTGAGAAGGCACTTGAGCCTGTGTTGCCATCAGCAAAAGAATTTCCCTACACGATTCGCGTGGTCTCGGAGGTGCTTTCTTCAAACGGTTCCACCTCAATGGCTTCGGCCTGTGGTTCAACGCTTGCGTTGATGGATGCAGGCGTTCCTATAAAAGCCCCTGTTGCCGGTATTGCAATAGGTCTATATGAAAAAAGCGATAAAGAATACATGATTTTAACCGATATTTTGGGGATAGAAGATTTTTCAGGCGATATGGACTTTAAGGTTGCAGGGACCAATCGGGGAATAACAGCGATTCAGCTTGATGTCAAGAACAACGGCTTGACAGACAAGTTAATAAAAGAAACCTTGGAAAAGGCGAAGAAAGCCCGCGAATTTATCTTAAAAAAAATGATCTCGGTGATTGAAAAGCCAAGAACAGAGATTTCCCGTTTTGCGCCAAAAGTGATTGTTCTTACTCCACCTGAAGACAAAATTGGAGAGATAATTGGTCCTGGAGGAAGAAATATTCGAAATCTCATCGCAAAGACAGATACCGATATCAACGTGTCATCTGACGGTAAGGTTACGGTAAGCGGCCCGGATAAAAACAAGGTAGAGGAAGCGGCGCGCTTCATCGAGAATATCACTCGAGAAGTAGAGGCGGGAGAAGAGTTTGAAGGCGTGGTTCGCCGGATTCTACCATTTGGCGCTTTTGTTGAGATTCTTCCAGGACGGGAAGGGATGATTCATATCTCAAAGATGGGTAGAGGATTTGTGAAAGATCCGTCAACCGTTGTCAAGATCGGACAGAAAGTACGAGTGAAGATCATTAATATCGATCCTCAAAAACGTATCAACTTGGCCCTCCTTCAATAATCAAGGCTCTGCCAGCGCCTTTGAAATTTTTTTATAAACGCGTCTATTTCCTCTTGCGAGACACCTGGAAACCGTTGATCTTCCATTTCTGGCTGTGAAAGAAGGATACCTGCAGCAACCGCAACCGGATGCAGGACGTGAATGAGTCTTTCTTCCCAGCGGACAATAGTATATGTCTGTAAGAGCAGTTCTTTCGCATCTCTGTTGTGATTGAGATCCCGATTTTTCAGCCAATCTTCCACTTTTGTCGTCTGAAATCCTTCCACATGGGCAAACTCTCTTATAAGGATATCATGAGAAGTCAAAAGATCGATACTTCCGGGTTGATCAATCTCCGGTTGATTTAGGAAAAAAACGATAGGACCATCCAAGAGATATCGAAGTCTTCCTTCGCCATTTCGTTGCGGGAACGTTTCCAGGAGAAAATGTAAATCGCGCCGCAAATCGAGCTTCGGATGATCCTTCCGATAGGCTAACATTCTTTCATGCATAACACCCGGAACGGATCTATCTGATTCTATCCTCATAATGAAAAGGAGAACTATTTTACCTGTTTTATGGCATGAAAGCAAGGCTTATAGAAAACTATTTGATTTTACATTTTTACTCGGCTACAATAAAAATATGGCACGGAGAAGATCGCTTTTTAAACTGCCGTTTCTTAAATTACGGGTAAACAAGAAATCTTTCTTTAATATCTTGGGATTTTTATTTATCGCGTCTGGATTAATTCTTCTTGTATCTTTTGTCAACATCTTTTTCCTAGATCAGGAGGGAGGAGGGCGAGTGCTTTCGCAGATCAACGAAGCGCTCGTTGAACGATTTGGGAGCTTGAGTATCTTTGTTCCCTTTATCCTTTTTCTCGTATCCGGTCATTTCTTCAGCACAAAGAAACTTCGTTTCATAAAGCCCAACGTTACGATAGGGAGCGTACTTATAGTTGTCTCTCTTCTTGGTATTTTTCAGGCAGGAAATTTTGGAAAATTTATTTATGACAATTTAAAACTCGACTTTTCTCTTGCAGGCACGATTATCATCCTGACGGTATCTTTTTTTATGGGTCTTATTCTCTTTTTGGACACCTCGGTTGATGCTTTCGTGTTGTTTTTATTTCACGTATTCGGTTCTTTTTTCGGTTTTGTGCGAACCTACCTATTTAGAGAAACACTGGATCAGACTAAAGAGGGCAGACTGCAAAAAAAAGGAGAGCCGCAGGAGAAGTTTATCAAAGATACCGCTTTTGAACTGCGACAAAAACAGGCTGACGCTAAGTTGTCATCTGTCCCAGCGCAAGCAAAAGATATGATGATCCGGCCGCTCACCACATCCTTTTCAACATGGGTATATCCGCCTTTAAATATCCTTCTTGATATGCCGCAAAAAGAAGCGGATCGTGGGGATGTGAAGAAGAACGCCGACGTCATTGAAAAGACGCTTGAAAGTTTTGGAATTCGTGCGCGGGTAGGTGAGGTTAACTTCGGTCCGACAGTCACCCAATACGCTTTACAGATCACCATGGGGACAAAATTATCCAAGATCACGGCATTGGGCAACGACTTGGCCCTTGCGCTTGCCGCACCAACCGGTCAGGTAAGGATAGAGGCGCCTATTCCGGGAAGATCCTTGGTTGGTATTGAGATTCCAAATAAAAAGCCGGAGCTGGTAACCTTAAAGCAGATGCTTTCATCAAATATCTTCAAGCAAAATCCCGATCCGTTGCTTGTTCCCCTCGGTCTTGATGTTTCCGGCGAACCTCGCGCTGCAAGCATCGCCCGGATGCCCCATGTCTTGATTGCCGGAACCACAGGCTCCGGTAAATCAGTTTTGCTCAATGCATGGATTTCAACCTTCCTTTTTAGAACAAAACCCGAGGAGCTTCGCATGATCATGGTTGACCCGAAAAGGGTAGAGCTGACTTTGTACAACGGTATTCCACATCTTTTGACCGAGGTGATCGTAAATCCTGAAAAGATCATCTCGGCATTACGCTGGATTGTAGCGGAGATGGCGCTTCGCTTTAAAGAATTTTCCAAAGCAGGGGCGCGAAATTTGGAAGGATATAATAGCATAGGCGGGGCTGAGAAGAAACCGTATGTCGTATTTGTCATCGATGAGTTGGCAGATCTTATGGCATTTGCCCCAGGCGATGCAGAGGATCTCATAACACGCATTGCCCAGATGGCACGCGCAACAGGGATACATCTGCTTCTTGCGACACAGCGCCCATCGGTTGATGTTATTACCGGACTTATGAAGGCAAATATCCCAACGCGGATAGCTTTCAACGTGTCGTCGCTTATTGATTCACGGGTGATTATCGATATGCCTGGCGCAGAGAAGCTTCTGGGAAGAGGAGACATGCTGTATCTGCCTCCCGATCAAGCAAAGCCAAAAAGAATTCAAGGACCCTACATTACTGAGAAAGAGGTGAATGAGCTGGTCAGATTTTTAAAGACAAAAGGACCGCAAGTGCATTACACAGAGGAAATTACCCAGAAAGAGGCAGCTATCGGTACGTTTGTTGAAGGAAGAGGAAATGGGGGCGAAAAAGATCCGCTTTTTAACAAGGCGCTTGAGCTTATCTCTCAATCCGATAAAGCCTCCGCCTCGTTTTTGCAAAGACGCTTGTCAGTGGGATATGCAAGAGCCGCACGTCTGCTTGATCAACTTGAGGCGGCAGGCTACGTCGGCCCTGCCGAAGGCTCAAAACCCCGCGAAATCATCAAGCGCCGCGAGGTTGTCGACGAACACTAAACATACCTTTTTCAGGCTTTTACTACAAGCAAATTCAGCCATTACGCACACCGACGCGGTGTGATCAAAATGGTATAATAGAGCCTATAATATGACCGCAGAGCAGGTAGATTTGCGAAAACATCGCGGAGAACCCGAACTAAGAGCTGATGAGCTAAGAAGACGCAAAGTTCACCTTTTAGAGACTGGTTTTCCTGGTGTGTGGGTTGAGAAACTGGCACAGTTGCGGCCTACATTATATTCGCCACATGTAGTTGACGAACATATTGCTGGTCTCCAGCAGCGTGGATTCAGAAACCCCAGAAAGATGATCGAAACCTTACCTCCTATATTAGGCTATGCCTTTGAGAACATCGATGCCAAACTTGAAGGGTTACAGCAGCGTGGATTCAGAAACCCCACAAAGATGGTA
>JACOYT010000013.1 GCA_016181725.1 Candidatus Roizmanbacteria bacterium
ATGGTAGAATGGCATTTATGAAACACACAAAAAAGATCCTCTCAAATGGTTTGAATGTTATTACCGTTCCCATGCCATCATTTGAGTCGGCGACTGCACTTCTGATGGTTGGTGCCGGAAGCCGTTTCGAAACCCGCCAAAATAACGGCATTTCTCATTTTTTTGAGCACATGGCTTTTAAAGGGACAAAAAGCCGTCCTACATTCATGGAAGTTGCCGGAGTGATTGATGGCATAGGCGGCGAGTTTAACGCATTTACCAATAAAGAATACACTGGCTACTATATCAAAGCAGCTAAGAACCATATCGAAATATGTCTTGATCTCCTTTCTGACATGATTCAAAACTCTCTTTTAGACGAAGCAGAAATTGAGAAAGAAAATGGAGTGATTATTGAGGAAATAAATCTTTATGAGGACACTCCCATGAGAAAGATCGGAGATATATACGAGCGTCTTTTGTACGGAGATGTGCCACTTGGATGGGACATAGCGGGAGAAAAAGACATCATAAGGAAGATAAAAAGAGAGGATTTTATAAAGTATTTTAGGTCATATTACAGCCCCTCAAACATGAGCGTTGTTGTGGCAGGAGGCACTGAGCCTTCAAAAGCGATTGATCTGGTTGAAAAGTATTTCATCAACATGAAAGATTTCAAATTCCCCAAGCCGGTAAAGGTCAAAGAAGCTCAGGAAAAACCGCAGACATTAATTAGAAGCAAAAAAACCGAGCAGGCACATTTAGCCTTAGGTGTACGCAGCGCGCCGCTTCATTCGCCGGAAAAATACCCCTTGTCTGTTCTTTCTTCGATACTGGGCGGAGGAATGTCCTCAAGGCTCTTCTCTGAAGTCAGGGAGAAAAGAGGCCTTGCTTATTATGTCCGCGCAGCTTCTGATCAATATACAGACGCAGGATCTCTGGTAGTTAACGCGGGCGTTGATCCAAAAAGAGCAGAGGAGGCAATTGAAGTAATAATTTCCGAGCTTTCAGACCTTAGAAATGGAAAGAAAAGGATCAAAAAAGACGAACTTAAAAAAGCCAAGGAAATTATCAAAGGGCATTTGGTTTTGGAGCTTGAAGACTCACGCGCAGCCTCAATTTATTACGCGGCTCAAGACATATTGGAGAAAGAAGTTCTTGACCCCGCCCAGATTTTGGCAAAAATTGACAAAGTGAGCGAAGATGATGTTATGGAGATTGCAAAAAAGTATTTGAGGGATAAGGGTTTGAATCTAGCCTTGATCGGAGACTTTAAAGATAAAGGAAAATTTGAAAAACTGCTAAAGCTCTAATACAGATTCGCACAGATTTGCTTTGCGGATTTACACGGATATCAGCGAGAATCAGTTTACAAAATCCGTGAGAATCTATATTTGCTCTTTACTATTTGCAATTGAGGTCAAATCTTGCGATACTAATAACTAATTGCTAATATCTATTATCTAGAATATGGAACAAACTTTTGTAATGATTAAGCCCGATGGCCTAAAAAGAGGCTTAGTCGGCGAAATACTGCATAGATTTGAAAGAATGGGGCTTAAAATTGTAGCCATGAAAATGGTGTCGCCAGACGATTCCCTCCTTTTGAAACACTACAGAAGTGGTGAGGATGAAACGCTTAAGCGCTGGGGAGAGAAAACTCTTGCCACCTACTCAAAATATGGTAAAGATGCTAAAAAGGATTTTGGAACTGCGGACCCCATGGAACTTGGGAAGTTGGTCAATAAGTGGTTGTTCGATTACGTAAAGTCAGGGCCAATGATTGCTATGATTTTGGAAGGAAAGCATGCGGTTGAAAATGTTATTAATATTGCAGGCCCCACTATGCCTGTTGCTGCTCCGGCAGGCACAATCCGCGGCGATTTTTCCACAGACTCAGCAGCTTATGCCAATGAAGATCATAGGGGAGTAACAAATTTAATTCATATTTCAGCTTCACTTGAAGAAGCAAATTACGAAAAGATGCTCTGGTTTGCCCCAGAAGAAATCCACTCCTATAAAACCGCAGAAGAAAGTATTTAAAGTTTTATGGTCAGGGTTTGGGTATAGAAGCCAGTATCGTAGTAAGTTTTCGTTTTACGTTTGACTAAGACGTTTGACCATACGGGCATCCAAGACGCAAACTTAGACTACTCACTGTCTGGAGAGTTCTTCGTCGATGACTTTTTTGAAGCCGTCAAAGCCTTGGAGCTGGAAGCGTTTGTTTCCGATGAAAAAACTTGGAGTAGAATTAAGCCCTAAACCCAAAGATTCTTTTTCGCCACTCTCAACTGCTTTTTTTGCTTCATCTGAGGTCATTAGGGCTTTAAATTCATTTTCATTTAATCCTAAATCTTTTGCGTAGTTAACAAAAGTTTCACTTGGATCTCCTAAATTTTCCCAAGAAGACTGATTTTCATAAAGCATATCTTTCATTTCTTCGAATTTTCCAAGCCTCCACGAAGCGTAAGCGGCTTGAGCGGAGATAAGCGCATTTTTATGAATTCCTCGGAGTGGAAAAAATCTATAGACCAGTTTTACTTTACCTTTGTATTCTTCAAGAACGCGATTTGTTATGGGGTTATTTGCAGCGCAAGCAGGACACTGAAAGTCTGCATATTCTGTTATGACAACTTTTGCATTTTTATCTCCCACAATTATGTCTGTGGATTTAGGAGCAGGAAGAGTGGATAGCTCAACTGGTGTTTGGTTGGTGGATGTAGATTTGCCGGCAAACATGACTAGTCCTGCAAGTCCTACTATGCACAAAAGTAAAATTCCTCCCCATACAGTCATTTTTTTATAAATCTCTTTTCTTGCTTGCTGCTTGAGATTTTGTTCCCAGCTCTCTTTTTTCTGCATTTTCCTATTTTAAGTTTGATGGGAGAAAATTGCAAGAGTGCTTAGTCGGGGTGCTGCGTCACCGAGAGGAGTCGAGCCTCCATCGTACCCTTAGGACGGGACTGCCCCGCCTGACTGGCTTTTGCGCCGGCGAAAGGAATCGAACCTTCAATCTATCCCTTAGGACGGGATTGCTCTATCCGTTGAGCTACGCCAGCAAATGCGGGCAGGTCTATCCGTTGAGCTACGGGAACAAATAAGTTACTTAGGTTGCTTAAGTGACTTAATTTTACTACTTAGCCTCCTTTTAAACAAGTTTTCGCTGTACCC
>JACOYT010000048.1:0-24378 GCA_016181725.1 Candidatus Roizmanbacteria bacterium
TTGCTCCGTGATAATACCGTTTGGCTTTTTCATAGCCAATCCCCTCCTTCCTTTGGTGATTCGAACTATTATCGCCGTCTCTCATAAGGCTGCGGCTCGAGCCGCCACCTGTATGGTACATCTATCGGCCAGGATATTGCAGTAGTATGGCTTACAAAATTTGTGTGATTTGGATTACAAAATCTTTCGCACGTGGTATACTTTTGAGGCTATGGAAATGCAAGCAAAAAAGAAACTGTCGGTTTTTTTCTCAAAGTATCAAACGGTTCGCTACAAAAAGCGGGAGACGCTCTTTCGTCCAGGAGACATCCCACAGGGCGTCAACTATATTAAAAAGGGTCATGCAAGACTTTATACGGTATCTGCCGAAGGGAAAGAATTGAGTCTGGTAATTTATGAACCGGGAAACGTCTTTCCAGTTGTCTGGACAGTGAAAGGCGTCCCAAGCATCTATTATTTTGAATCGCTTACTGATCTTCAGACGCAAAGGGCGCCACGGGAAGATTTCGTAACATTTATCAACAAAAATACGGATGTGTTTTACGAATTTACCAGAGGAATTACCTCGCGCTTCCAAATCGCTCTTCGCCGGATGGAGTGGCTTGCGTTTGGAAATGCAAAAGAAAGAGTCTCATCGATCCTTATGATATTGGCTGAAATGTATGGTGTTCGTGAGAGACGAGATGTTGCAATCCAAATCCCCCTTACTCATCGCGATATTGCTGCATTGGTTGGGATGACACGAGAAACGGTAAGCGTTGAGGTTAAGAAGCTTGAGAAAAAAGGGTACGTTGAGAAACAGAAAGGAGTGTATATCGTAAAAGATTATGCGGGTCTTCGCGAGGAATCGCTTCTTGAGGATTAACTGTGGTATAATGGTGCGCTTGTAAATTGTCGATAGATACCACCACGATGATCCGAAAAGAAGTCCAGTTTGCTCCGGAAAAAAGAATTTCGAAGCTTGTTCCCTCTCTTGAACAGGCGCGTGAATTCGCACATTACGGATATAAAATCATTCCTATTTATCAAACCCTCGCGGGCGATCTTGAGACTCCGGGAAGAGTATATCTGAAACTCACCCAAGAAAAATCTTCACAGTGGGCGCCATCGTTTCTTCTTGAGAGCGTTGAAGGGGGCGAGACGGTCGGCCGCTTTAGCTATGTCGGGGTAAACCCAAAATTAGGTATTGAAGTTTTTCCAGAGGGAGGATGGATTGAAAGACATCCAGACGGGTCTTCCATTCTCCATGATCGACATATATCAATTGATTCTCTTCGCATCATCGAATCGCGCATGCCGCGACCAAACTCCGTTGCTCCTGTTTCTGATCTACCTCCTTTCCCCGGCGGTTTCGTTGGGTATCTCGGGTATGAATGTATTTCGCGATGGGAGCCTACAGTCCCAACCCATCCAGACACTGTTGGAATCCCTGACGCAATCTTTTTTGAGACCGGCGACCTTATTGTATTTGATCACGTGAAACAACGGATGAAGGTTTTAACAAGTATCTCCGTTGAGGACCCTTCAGAGATTGATCGGCAATATCGTGAGGCGGTAGGTCGTATTGAAAGCGTTGTTGATAAGCTACGCCGTCCATTAGATCCACCTCTTGAACACCCTCCTGTTAAAGAACCGCCGGCGGAAAATGAAATTACATCTAATTTTACACAAGAGCAGTATGAAGCTGTCGTTGAGAACGCTAAAGAACACATCTATGCCGGAGATATTTTTCAAATCGTTACTTCTCAGAGACTTTCAAAAAAAACGTCCGCCGAACCTTATACTATCTACCGGCACTTCCGCCAAGAAAGTCCTTCTCCCTATAATGTTTTTATAAATTTAGAAAATTTCCAGCTCATCAGTGCCTCACCAGAAATTAATGTAAAAGTTGAAGGGCGTCGGATTTTGTATCGTCCCCTTGCAGGAACGCGTCCGCGTGGTAGAAGCAAAGAGGGAGATATTGACGTAGAAAAGGATCTTGCGCTTGAGAGAGATCTCATAGAAGACCCAAAAGAGCGGGCAGAGCACGTAATGTTGGTTGACTTGGGAAGAAATGATGTTGGAAGAGTTGCTCGCTGGGGAACCGAGCGGGTTACAAAACTCATGGTAGTTGAACGCTATTCGAAAGTTATGCATATTGCGTCTCAGATCGAAGCCGAGCTTGATCCAAAATATACCTGCTTTGATGCAATTCGTGCTTGTTTTCCCGCAGGCACGGTAACTGGAGCCCCCAAGGTCGAGGCAATGCGGCTTATCCATAAGTTTGAGCCAACAAGAAGAGGACCCTATTCAGGAGCGCTTGGATATATTTCTTACTCCTGGGATACAACTATGGCAATCGCCATTCGAACATTAGTTAAGATCGGCAATGAGGTATTTGCCCAGTCAGGAGGAGGCATTGTGGCAGACAGCGTTCCAACAACCGAGTTTGAGGAGACCATGCATAAGGCAAGTGCTGGCCTGAGTGCACTAGATCTTGCAGAAAAAGAAGAGCTCTAGATCGACCTCGTTTATCATTCTATGTCAAGACAAGAGAACTCTCCGTTTTTAGAACGGGATCTGGGACTGCAATTAGTAAGAACAGCACAAGAAGGTGCGTGTTGTGTAAAAAACTTTCTCAATAAAACTACTGTTGCCAAACTACAAGACCTGTGCTCATTGCTCGATTTTGAAGAAATAATAGAACAGCATGAGAAGGTTGAAGAACGATACTTTATTCCAAGAAGTATACCGTCTAAAACCAGAAATACCATGCTTCGACTGAGTAATTCTTTAAGATTGGCAATGGCACGGTACGCCAAAACCTATCCCGTATTACAAGATTGGAGTCCTTCCGACTTTTCTGTTCAGCTGTATGATCGCCATTCATACATTACAAGCCATCGCGACCATAAAATCAATAAAGGGCTCGTTGTAATTTTTACGATTCAGGGGGAAGCAATTTTTAAAGCAAGAAACGAGCGGCATGGCAGTCCTTTTCTTACGCAAAAAATTGCAGAAGGCGATGTGGTCTTATTACGAGGAGGAGACTTCGTACCTAATCTGCAGGGCCATCCGGGAATTTTTCATTCGATATCTGGAGCGCTTACTGAAAAACCACGCATCTCTATCGGCTTCAGAGATAAGATTAAAGAGTAGATTCTTCTGCGAGCCGCTTTCCTTCAAATCAGCTGTAAATCCTGTAGAGAGCTGTGTGTCACACGCGACACGCTTAAGTCACGTTTGACGCGGTGAGCCAGCTGGTCTCAGAATGGAACACCTGGCAAGAGTATTTTACAAGAGTTCATCAAACATTTCAGCTATTTTCCCCACTTTCAAGCAAAAAGTTTGATATACTATAGGTAATTATGGCTGAGCGATATACCTATCGCCCTGACGGGCGGAAGCCAACTCAACCTGATGTAAGAATCAAAGGATCTGTTATTGATAAATTAGGAGATCCTCATGTTGATTATGAAGCATTGGATAATTTGTTCCGTGAAGAGTTTGGTCTTCCTAAAAATATAGTACCAAAAATAAGAATCTATGGAAGAACAAAATATGCTCCTCTACGTGGATTTTATATGCCATTTACCCACACAGTTCATGTCCAAGCTCCGTCAAGTAATTCTTTTGAATACAACCAGGGTTACGTTAAGATTCCATATGGGACAAATCTTGTAGTGTCAACACTCATCCATGAAGGACAACACTTAGCCGATCATGTTCATCACCCAATAACTTCTGCCGCACAAATGGCGGTTAGATCTGTAACATATGGAGTTGGGTTGAAGATTGGTGCCGAATTGGATAACATTGTTCCTCTTGTTCCAGGTTTTGTTTTCACAACTGCTTTTCCTTATTGGCTTAGATTCCACTTCTATTATAAACATGAGCCATTAGAAGTACGGGCAAGACAAGCGCAATCCAATATTGAGCTACTGAAGAAATACCAAGATGCGATTACATTCGGTAACCAAGAAAGTGGATGGCGTAAATAGAACCGAACTTAATTATTCTTGTCCAGAGGGACTGGAACACTTTTGAAGCTAAAAAATCAAAATCGTGAGGTAACTCATATGATTTTGAGGATAGTGTGAGCCACCAGAGCCAATTTTGGAACTCGTTATTTGAGTATATTCCGAGAGTTTATCAAACCTTCCAGAGACTCCAGATATTAAAGACTGAAGAAGTTAAATAGTCTTATGTATTACTAGAAGATTTTTATTAAGGATGTATCCGTCATTTATTCTTTTTTCTTCTGTATCTCTCTGAATCCTACGCCTTCGCATATTCCGTCTTAATTTTTCAGCTCTGAGAGCAACGCCTAATGATACAGTAGAAACAACCGCGTCAAAGACTTGCGCACCAATAGCGCTTTCTGATAAAACAGCTCCAGCTGTTAAGCCTGCTGCCACCGCAGAAGCCCCAATCGCAGTATTTCTTAATCGTCCGAATCCGCTTTCAATATCGGCTAATTGTGTCGTAAAGACCTCTCGACCCATATACCTATAGTATATCAAGTTACTTTTTAAAGTCAAGTTTCACTCACAACCTACCCGCCAAGGGACTGGAACACTTTTGAAGCTAAAAATTGAGACGTCTGACGTCTCAGAAAAAATATATATATTTTTAGGTGTCGAGTCTAACTCGATCACCTCGTCTGAATCATCTTCTGGCAAAGCCGAGTCAGACTCGGTGAGCCGCCAGGGACTCGAACCCTGAACCCACAGCTTAAAAGTCCGCCTTCGGCGGATCTACCAGTTGAGGTTGAGCATGTATCCAACGATTTTTGTTTTCTTTTACAAACTCTCTTCCAATTCCGCTTTTAAGCCATCTCTCTCTTTTTCTTGCCTTGGTTCTCGAGGAAAATTTTTCGAAATAAATTAGTTCCCATGTTCCATTATTTTTTGAAGTGAAAGAGGTCGTTTTATTTGGAACTATGCTATTGTGTCGTTGTAATCGTTTTACAATATTTGCAGTAAAACCGGTATAAATCTTATTACGTAGTTTGTTATAGATTATATATGTATAAAACATGTGTGAGCCGCCAGGGACTCGAACCCTGAACCCACAGCTTAAAAGGCTGTCGCTCTACCAGTTGAGCTAGCGGCCCTAGATCGCTTGTTCTAATTCCCACAGCTTAAAAGTCCGCCTTCGGCGGATCTGTCAGTTGAGCTAGCGGCCCGAACGCAAACTTTATTCTACCATAAAAGTGAGGTCCTCCTACTCTTACAATGTGGACTCGAGGGGACTCGAACCCCTGACCTTTGCACTGCCAGTGCAACGTTCTAGCCAACTGAACTACGAGCCCGTGTGCTATATTATAACTGATGTTGTTCAAGGATCGTGCCGATGCCGCTCTAAGGCTCTTTGAGGAAATCAAAAATGACTCGCTGATTAAAGAAAACCGAGATGATGTTGTGGTTGTTTCTCTACTTCGCGGAGGCGTAATAATCGGCAATGTCCTGGCAAAAAAACTGAAAGTCCCCCATCTGCCTCTTGTTGTTTCAAAAATTCCTGCTCCGCAGCAGGAAGAACTAGCGCTCGGCGCACTAATTTTTGATGTTGTGTATCTTGAGAAACGCGTCATTGATTCGCTTCCTATTTCAAAACGTGAAATTGCCGCACAGATTGCTGTTTCGCGCACGAAATTTATCGACTATCTTGAACGTTTTGCTATCAAAGAGGGTCTCTATGATAAGCTCGAAGACAAAATCGCTGTGCTTTGCGATGATGGGGTTGCAACCGGTGCATCGGTAAAAACCTCCTGCCTTTTCTTAAAAACAAGGCGGGTAAAAAGCATCATTCTTGCGGTCCCGGTTGCGCCACGTGCGCTTGCTCTTGAGGGGATCGACAAGACATACGTTCTTCAAAGAGACCCGGAATTTGCCTCGGTTTCTCAATTCTACGAGGACTTCCCCCAAGTAACAGATGCCGAGGTGAAGAGGCTTCTGGAAAAGAATTAAGATTTATGATTTAGGATTTATGAGCATTCTTAAATCTTGAATCATGCGTCATAAATCTTCTACTCTATTATCCCTTTTTCCTCGTCTGAGGCGATTACGTGGAAGCCAACATGAGACTGACCGGCGAAAAATAGCCCCTCGCCTACCCCGGCAGCCAAGAGGAAATGCTTTTCTCCTCCGGTGAGGTAAAAAGTCTTTGCTACCTGATCAACCGCAGCAGGCGACTGTTTCAGGATAACCTGCAGGCTTGAGTTTGTGATAATCGCCTTCCCCTCATTGGTTGCCAAGAAATCCTCAACGTCTTGAGTTATGGTTGTCAATCCAAGCAGGTATTTGCGCGCCCGTTTTGCAAAATTGTACAAAAAGGCCCCGGAGTCCTTGTTTTTTATTAAGTACCATGCCTCATCAACCACTAAAATTCTTTTTTTCTTATCACGCCTCACCCTGTTCCAGATATAATCTAAAACGACGTACATTGCGATAGGTCGTAAATTTTCCTCAAGATCTCGGATGCCAAACACCGTGAACCGATTTTTTATATCGAAGTTCGACTGCTGATTGAAAATCCCGGATGCAGATCCTGTTACAAACTTTTCAAGCCGATCGGCAAGCTCATGCGCCTCCGGCGTCTCCATTCCGATTAAGACTTTGTAGAGATCCTCAAGAAGCGGCGGTTCGTTTTGAAAGGTGGCCTGATCTTGCGTGATCCCCTTCCCCTGATAGGTCGCAACAAGAGCCCGGTCCAAAAGCGCATCCTGTGATGGGGTAAGATCGCCCATGACAACTCTCATCAGAGAATGGAGATTTAAAATTTTATTTTGAAGTTCGTCGGGTTCGATATTATCATGTGGCAATTCAAACGGATTTATTTTGTACTGGGCCGCTGATGAAAACTCAACAAATTCGCCCTCAACCGATTCGGTAAGCTTCTTGTACTCGTTTTCAGGATCAACGATCACGACATCAACATCCATCATAAGAAGCCGCAGCGCCTCAAGCTTCACCAAGAAACTTTTTCCTCCCCCAGATTTCCCCAAAATCACCGAGTTTGCATTTTCAAGGGTAAATCGATCGAAAATAATAAGGCTTCGGTCGTGCTGGTTTACGCCGTAGAGAATCCCTTCGTTTTTCGTGAGGGCTGCGGTTGAAAACGGGAAGGTCATGGCAAGTGAGGTTGAGTCCATATTTCGCCACACCCCAAGCTTGTCGTAAAACATAGGAAGCGTCGACTTAAACCCCTCCTCCATCTCAAGAGTTGCCTGGCGTGAGATGATGAGTAAAGAGGATAAGACCGCATCGACCTGTTTTGCAATGTGATTGAGCTCCTCAAGGGTATCTGCTGGAATCGTAACGTAGAGACCGAACTGGAAAAAACGCTCCGCACCTTTTGCAAGCTCTGCCTGAAGCGAAAGTGCGTCATCCAGGGCAACTTGTACGGTCGGGTCAACTACTTTTCCGCTTTTAATGTCGTTTTCGATCGTTGCCTCCATTTCGGCGATTTTCCTTTTCAACTCCTCCAAAACCGCCTTTGATTCCGAAGGATAGATGTACATTGAGATGTACAGGGGGTGGTCAAAGGTGATAAGCGAATAAAGCCAGTTGGCCGAAACGTAGCGCGGATACCCAACGACAAACAGTGTTCGATAATATTTGTCGTCTATCTTAATATGGTTAAAGTCAACCTCGATATAGGAGGGGGCCAGAATGTCTTTAAGAGACAGTGTCCCCTTTGATAAAACATTCGCAACATTCTGCGGCCCATTGGAGGGCGCCTTTTTTTGCTTTGTTTTGAAAAAATCTAATCCAAGCATGTTTATAGCTGTGATAAACGGGTCCTACCTTTTAACTTGTTAGCACGACTTCCGTATAATTTTCTATTGGCGCCAGTTGTCTTCCGGTTGCTGACGGATTGTACAGATTATAGAAAAGTTCGGTAAGCGCTTGCTGTTGCAACACCGTTGCCTTAAGTCCGATATTCCCTAAAAGTCTCAGGAGGTGGTCGCGCTTTGGATACAGCGAGGTTTTTGCACGGCTTACAATATACTCGGTGCTGATATTCTTTGAGGAAACCGCAGTCACTCCAAGCTCAAGCGGAGAAAACGGAATCACAAAAAAGAACCGCTTCTCAAGAACGCTCGTCTTTTTCACAATGTTTTTAATAAACTCCTGGTAACTTACGAGACGTTTCCGTAAGGTTTCGCTGTGCTGATTGTTAATTTTTATTGTGAGATAGTCAAGATACGATGAGATGTCCATCCGTTTTGAGAGAATGAGAATCTGGACCGGAAACGATAAGGAGTTCAAAAGATTGCCGTAGGCATAGATTATCGCGCTCTGCTCCTCTTGGGAAAGAAGCCAGAAGTTTACCGCGCCAACCTCAATAATGGTTGCCGCAAAATGGTCTTTCAAAAGGAGGATGTCGTCTTTCACCGCCTCTATCTCAAGAAAGTGTTGTGTTGACGCCTTAACAGGCGACGTCGGCTTTTGAACCGCCATAAAACAAATTTAAAAATATAGGTAAAAACTTCTTAAGGAAAAGTGAAGATACCAATTTTTTGCGACTTGAGAGGTGCGCAGTCCCGACGTACGTCGGGACGAGCACGCTCACGGAGTCAAAAAATTCGGTATCGAGCTTTTCCTTTTCATAGCAATTCTTTCGAGTATAGCTCGAGCGGTTTTACGCTTTCGCCGTTTAATTTCATCTTCATTGTATCAAAAAAAAATTTCCCTTTCGGATCTTTAATCTCAAAAGTATAGTCACCTGGCGGAAGCTTACTAAAGGTTGCAAAAACCCCATGAGGATTGGTCTTTAGGAGCCGGACCGGGTTTCCACTTTGATCTTTCACATATATCAATACCCCAGGCAGTGGAATTTTCTTGTTGTTTTTGATTACGCCGGTAAAGTACGGTGTCTTGTGCGTTGTTTGGTCATCGACTTCACGCGTCTTAGGCGCTGCTTGTCTTGTCTCTTTTCCTTCCTCCTTTGGGAGAGAGAATAAGGCGCTTATCGTCTTTTTTTTCTCATCTCCTTTTACCTCTTGTGAGATTTTTCCTTTTTCTGCCAAGTATCTTGAAAGTTTTTTTTCAGATTCGATATGAGAAAACACAAGGTGCGGGTCTTTAGCAAAGTAAAGATTTTGTAAAAAATAAACAGGAGAGTTTTGTTTCTTATAGAAGTACTGCGTTGGAGAGATGAGACGCTTCGCAAGATTTTTAATCAAAACATCAAGCGGTCTGTCATTAAAGGGTATGAAGGCCAATGCAAATCCGAATCCTGCGATAATGAGCGCAAGAAGAACATTCAAAATCGGGATCGGGGTCAGACGATAAACGATATACCCCAAAGGGACAAACACCACAAGGTACATGAACTGCTTGAGCGTCATGAATCCGATCAGTTTAAATTCAAATGTCGTGATCTGTCGAGGAACTGGATGCTGCTCCATATAAGTATAACAATTATTTATTGCTGAAGAATTTTATCGGTAGGTTACCGGCTTCTCTTTCTGAGGGAGGACAAGACTCAGTCTTCGGGAGGCCTTGCTAACTCTTTCGATATATGCTTTCACCGTTTGTCCCGTCTCAAAATCTTCCTTCCCGGTAAGTTTTGAGATGTGAATGAGTCCTTCGATCCCCGGCTCAAGGCGGACAAAGTAACCGTACTTTTCACGCCGAACAATCTCTCCTTCAACTTCTTTGTCTTTTGGATACTTCTCCTCTATCTTGTCCCATGGGTCGTAGCTTAGCCGTTTTATTGAAAGGTTTAGTTTTAGATCCTGCTTATTTTTCTCGGCGACCAAAACGTCGACCATATCTCCTGGCTTTGCAAATGAAGAGATATCTGAAACCTTCTCCCAAGAAATCTCGGAGATGTGAATGAGCCCCTCAACGCCATCCACCTCGCAAAAGATCCCAAATTCCGAAACACCCAGGACCTTTGCTTTTTTCTTCCCCCCAGCCGTAATCTTGTCGAATCTTTTCTTTAGCTCTTTTCGGGAGATCTTCAAAGCAGCTGCTTTTTGGGAAACAACAAGCCGATTTTTCACCTGATCTACCTCAAGGACCTTTACCTTAATCTTGTTCCCCTCGAGCTTTTCGGGGTTATTTAGGTATTCCTCGGTAAGCTGAATCTTTGGGATCACTCCGCGAATCCCCATAAAGTCGATAAACACTCCGCCTTTCCCATACTCACCGCACACAACCTCAATTTCCTCCTCATTTTTTTTCTTCTCTTCCAATATATTCCATTTGCCTCGTTCAAAAAATCGCTGCATAGAAACGACCGGATATCCCTCGCGCGACTCCTCCGAGATGATCCGCACCCGTACGGTATCGCCGGGCTTAAGATACGGAAGGTAGGTAGCAATATCTCTGGTCTCTCTGTCTCCTAAGATTGCGTTTGCCTTGGCTCCTATATCAAATAAGATCTCCTTTTTTGAGATCGCAACAATCGTCGCATCCATCTCCCCCCCTTTTTTAATTGGGGTGATGGTTTGGGTTTTTAAAAGGAGCTCCATCGGATGGGCCGGTTGTTCCAACGTTGTCTTTACTGCTTTTGCTCTTGGCATAAAGGTTAAAAGTATATCAGCCCTTTTGAGAAAAAACAACACACCCTTCCTTGTACAATAGGAGGATATGTTGGAAGAAACATTGCGGCAATTCTCCTTTGGGGGCAACTGGGTTGACCTCATCTTTTTCCTTGTCCTTTTTTATTTCATTGCGACAAATCGGGGCGGGCTCGCCACCCTTTTGGAGGTTGTGGGGTTTGGCTTCTCGCTTTTTTTCTCGTATAAACTCTACGCGTTCTTTGGGCGTTTCCTTTCGGCAAACTTTTCTCTCCCACGAGGATTGTCCAATGCATCGGGCTTTTTTATTGCTTGGTTTTTCTCCGAGCTCATATACTTTCCGGCAATCTATGCTGTCTATCCGGTAAAACAGGCGCTTCAAAAAGTAGCCAAGAAACCGGCAAACGTCGCTTTCGGGTTTTTGGCAGGGGCCGTGCAAGGGGCGGTTGTCTTTTTGTTTGTGGTGAGTCTGGTTTTTGCGCTTCCCGTTCGGGGTCAAATAAAAAAAGCGGTCCTTGACTCAAAAACCGGCCCTTTCTTTGTAGGACTGTCTCAAGGTTTTGAACGGGGACTAAAAGAGGCCTTTGGAGAGGCCGCCCAGGAAACGCTTAATTTTCTCACTATTCATCCTGGGTCCACCCAGCGGGTTGATCTTGGATTTGAAACCGCGAAAAAACAGCTTGCCGTTGATCCGCAATCTGAAGCCGCCATGCTTGAGTTGGTGAATCGGGAAAGGGTGGCGGCCCAGGTTGCCCCGCTTTCACCAGATGAGGCGCTTCAAAAGGTCGCAAGAAGATACGCTGAAGAGATGCTGCGCTATGGATTTTTCTCCCATATCTCTGTCGTTGACGGTTCAGATGCGGGCGATCGCGTCTTGAGGGCTGGGATCGCCTACACGATCCTTGGAGAAAATCTCGCGTATGCTCCCGACGTCTATGTCGCGCATCAGGGACTTATGAACTCCGAGGGGCACCGAAAAAATATTCTTCTTTCCGATTATGGCCGCGTCGGTATCGGTGTTGTCGATGGGGGGATATACGGAAAGATGTTTGTACAGCTCTTTTCCAACTAACGCATTTTGCCAGTTGCAATTTCCAAATAGTATGATATATTATAGGTTACTATGGAGAGTTCCCTCTTCCCTTCTTTAATTGAGAAATTCATCGATTTTTTAAAAACCCAAGGAAAATCGAACTTTACTATCATTGCCTACAAGAAAGACTTAGAGCAGTTCGTTGGCTTTCTCTCAGCAAAAGACACGGCTGATATTCGAGATGTAAAAAAAGCAGAGATCGAGCAATTCTTAAATAAACTCCTCACCGAAAACTACACCAAAAAATCCGCCTCACGAAAACTCAACTCCATCCGAACATTTTTTCGCTTTTTAAAAAACGAGGGGGTAATCGAGGTTAATCCTGCGCTTGATGTCCCTCATCCAAAATATGCGCAAATGCCCCCCCGGGTCTTAAGCAAGCTTGAGTATCGCGCTATCCGTGATGTTGCAAAAGAAGACGCCCGAACCTATGCGATTGTTGAGGTCCTCCTTCAAACTGGAATAAGAATTGGGGAGCTCACCAATATCCGCCTCTCTGACGTTAAGGATGACCAGCTCTATGTTCGCCCCTATGGGAAAAACCAGGGAAGGGAGGTCCCCTTAAACAAGCCGGTAAAAAAGGCTGTTTCCGATTATCTGCGGGTTAGGGGAAACAGTGAAAAAAAAGAAGACGACTTTTTATTTATTACAAGGACCGGTAAGCCTCTTCTTATAAGAAATGTGAGACAGCTTATAACGCGCTGCTTTCGTGAGGTTGGGATTGAAAACGCAACGGTAAATGATTTTCGAAATACCTTTATCGCTCACCAGCTTACGAGCGGTTACTCCATCGAGCATATCGCAAAGGTTGTCGGACACCGACGTCTGTCCTCAACCGAGCGCTTTCTTGACATTGTGAAAGAAGCTCCTGAGAAAAAAGAAAAGCTTGAAGAGCTTTAGAAAGGTCCCGAACCAGAATAAATTCGGTTCGGGACATAAGAAACCGTAAAACTCGCTTCGCTCGTTAACGGTTTCTAATGCTTTAACTCTGGATGCGAACCGGCATGATAACGTGGAGGAAGTTCTTGTTCCCCTCCTCGCGAAACACCGCAGGAGAATCGGGCCGAAGCACTTCAACCACAATTTTTTTTGCGGTTGTATGGTTTAGAAAATCCAAAACAAACTTGAAGTTAAACGCAACTTTTTGCCCCTCTCCCTCAACCTGCGCCTCCTGAAACGCAACGCTCTGCCCCTCTTCTTCGGTCTTTGGACTCAACCGAAGCCCGTCTTTGGCAAACGAAAAAATGACAATGTTTGAAACTTCCCGAGCAAACACGGAAACCAGTCGCACGTTTCTTAAAAGCTCCTCCCGGTCAACCACTGCGCGCGTCTTGTGGGAATCGGGAACCACCTTTTCAAACGGAGGAAACTCTCCTTCAATCAGTCTTGAGTAAAAGGTGTTTTCTCCACTTTTAAAAAGGACTAGTTTTTCTTCTTTTGAAAAGGCCATGGAAAGCTTATCTTCTTTTATTATCGTCCGTAAAACCTCATCTAAAAACTCTCGCGGCACAAGCATTGCCGGAACCTTTCCCTCGCGCTCCGCTTTTATTAAAGAAAGACGAAAACCGTCTGTTGCGACAATAAGAAGCTCCTCGTCTTGGGAAATAAAATTTATTCCCGTTAAAACAGGCCTTGACTCGTCTTGCGACGCTGAAAAAAGAACAAGGGGAAGATTCTCCAAAAAAACGTCTTTCTTGATTTCCTGTTCCTTCTCCTTTATTTGTGGAGGAGGTGGGAAATCTGCGGCACTTATGGTTGGAAAAGTTCCTTTTGTTTTCTCCTTCACGATAAGAACGGTTTTTTCTTGAACCTCAACCTCAACTTTTCCAGCGTCAAGAAGTGAGAGAAATTCCGCGATTTTTTTTGGTTCAAGAACCGCCCGAAAACGCCCCCCGCCCTGGGTTTTCATGGTGGTGTAGAAGTAGGAGGCGAGGTTTGTCGAATAAAAGCGGACTTCTTTGTCTTTGCCTTCTATTAAAACTCCCTGAAGAGAGGGTGTTGATGCTAGTCTGGTTGAAATAAAACGAGACGCAAGAGAAAGTTTCTCTAAAAAAAGACTTTTGTCAATAATAATCTTCATAATGTTTTTACCGTATGTAAACAATAGTAGTATTAGACGGTGGGGATAAGTGTATAAAAAAAAGAAGAGATTTTCAAGACAATAAAATCCGAAACAACACGATGTTCACAGAGCGCACGCGATATGTTTATAATTCAAAGGAGTTTGTTATTCTATCAACCTCTTGTTTTACCATGGGATTTCTCACAAGAAGGCTTCTTATCTTGGAAACCCCGTGTATTATGGTCGTGTGATCTTTTCGCCTAAGGAGGCGAGCAATTTCTTCGTGGGTCAATCCCAACTCTTTTCTTAAAAGATACATCGCGATTTGTCTTGGGAGGGCGATGTTTTCTGCGCGGGTTGGGCCTCTTAAAGAAGACAACCCCATATTATAGTATGAACAAACCGTTTTTATAATGTCGGCAGGACTCAGGTGTTTTTTTCTCTCGTTATTTTTTTGCTTAAAAAAAGACTCAACCACATCAAGGTTAATCGTCTCCCCGTTTCCCAACGTTTTTGCATAGAGAGAAAGGAGCGTCCCCTCCAAAGACCTTGTGTCTACTATTTGCTCGGCAATCACCTTTGCAATGTCAAAATCAATGGCGATATTTTTCTCTTTGGCTTTAATAAGAAGGATTGCAGATCGAAGTTCAAAGTCAGGAGGTTGGATATCAACCAAGAGGCCTCCCAAAAACCGCGAGCGGAGGCGGTCCTCAAGGCCTTTTATCTCGCGAGGAGGCCGATCCGCGGTAAGAATAATCTGTCCTCCGCGGGAAATTACCGCGTTGAAGGTGTGAAAAAACTCTTCCTGGATTGCGTTTTTACCTGCGATAAACTGGACATCATCTATAATAAGAAGATCGAGTCCCCGGTATTTTCTGCGGAATTTAATAGTTGTCTTTTCCCGTATTGCCTCAATAAGCTCGTTTGTGAAAAGGTCTCCCGGCGAGAAAAATACACCCTTGTCTTTATTGTCAGAGAGAGCCTTGTGGGCGATAGCTTGCGCAAGGTGAGTCTTTCCAACGCCAACCCCACCCCATAAAAAAAGCGGGTTGTACGCCTTTCCTAAACTTTCCGATACCGCGCGGGCCGCAGCATAACCAACCTGATTGGTTGGTGAAACAGCAAAGTTATCAAACCGATACCTGCCAGACACTCTGGCTTTTCGCATAATATCATCTTCCGTCGGCTCGAATCGAAGAAGTGGAGGCTCTACCTTTTTCTTTTTTGCAAGAACCACAAGCTCAACCGAGATCTTCTTCCCAAGCTGTTTAGAGAGGCTTTTTTCAACGAATGGGATTTTTTTCTGGAGGAAGAAAGCAAGGCCGTGGCTGTCGCAGTGTAAAACAATCTTTTTCTCGGAAAGCTCAATCGGGCGAAGCTGTTTTAAGAGTGAAACGAAAATCGGATTTTTCTTCTTCTCTTGTTCAAAGGACGCAAGAAAAAGAGACCAGAGGGAATCAAGCATGGGGACATGTGGATAACTTATCCACATATCATAAACAATTCGGAAAAATCGGTCAATACGTATTTTGTATATCAATCAAACGCTTTATATTTCAAACACCACAAACAGGATATGAGATGGTATATAAATTTAAAGAAAGATCGTTGTGTCAATGCAAAGCGGAGAACGTCGTTCTGGGGAACGAAGTGACTCCAGAATCTGCAGATTCTGGACAAGTCCCTCGACTGCGCTCGGGACAAGCCAGAATGACGAGGGCGCGTATTCCCCTTCCCCCTACATACTAAATGCTATATACTACATACTAATATGGGAAAGTATGTGCTTGATACCAACCTTTTCTTCAATATGGAGCCGGGTCTTTCGCTTGGAACAAAGACCGAGGAGGTTGTTGTGGCGGCAACTTCAGGAATGAAGCACCTGAAGGAAAAAAAGGAGGCAGAGTTTTTTATGCCCCCCCGCGTTGTTGAGGAGTTTTTAAGCTTCTTTGAAAACAAAGAGCAAAAGTTTTTAAAAGAGTTCTTAGCCCAGATTACGGTAAAGTCTCCCGATGTCTCAAAAATCCAGTTTCCGGCAAGCCTCTTTTATAAGCTTGTTGAAGACGTACGACACCGAAACTATCGGGGGCTTGCGATTGCCCAGGAGGAGGCGAAAAAAGCTGCGCAATCGGTTATCGATGAGGGGAAATTGGACAAGAAGTCTTTTGAGATAAAGGTGGGGGGCGCGATAAAAACCCTAAGAGAGCGCTTTCGCCAAGCCACGCGTTTCGGCTTCTTAGACAGTGTGGCAGACCTTGATCTTATTGTTTTGGCACGCGAACTTGACGCCTACCTTGTCTCAACCGACGAAGGCGTTGTTTCGTGGGGGCGGGCTTTTGGGGTGCGCGAGATGGAAGCCTCTATTTTTGGGAAGAAACTATCTCATGGCTAAGCGGCGTGTGGTTGATCTGCTCTTCCTCTGGGATAAACTGCGAGAGCCAGTCAATAAGCTTTTCAGTAAACGTTTTCCTTGGTTTTTCAAGATACACAATATGCTCTGAAAGAAGAAGCGTCACCTTCTTTTTTACCTCCTCACTGGGCACAACAAGGTACATGTGGTATAAGGAGGGCGGATGGGTGACCAGAGTCAGCATCTCGTGCCCAAAGCGCTTGGTAAAATAAAAATGCGAGAGAACCTCCCACCGTAGCGTCGCTGGTCCTGCGGTTTCAACTCCAAAATGGGTTATCTTGTTGACAATATCCGGTGGTGGGGTGACCGTGAAGACATAGAAGATAAAAAGCAAGGTCCATAGAGGAATAAGCAAGATTTTGTCGCCAAAGAAAAGGACGATGAGGGAGATAAGAAGCGTCACCGCAATATAGAATCTGATTACCTGGCGGCTCCGCTTTACATAAGGGCGCAAAGCAGCGGTCCATGAGAAGACGATCTGGGGATTTTCATGCACATGGAGCTCCTTTTTTTGCTGGCTTTCCTCGGACTTTTTTCCCTCAAAACCCTTTTTATCCATAGACATATTGTTCTCCTTTTCTTAAGAAAAGTCAACACGTGAGAACTTCTAAACCCAATTCAAAATGCCAAAATCCAAATTTCAAATCAAGCTCAAAGCTCAAAATCCGAACACATCGTTTTTTGTCCTTTAGATTTTTGGGTTTGATTTGACATTTGAGCTTTGAAATTTGAAATTTCCGCCCGCAGCGCTCCTCTTGCCTTCGTTGTCCTATAATGTTATACTAGGCAGGCATGGAGAATTTCAATAAAGTGTTATACTTTATTCTCGGACTCGTCGTGGTTCTGGTTTTTGTGATCGTGGTGACCAGGAGACTGAATCTTCAAACAAGATTTCTCCCGTTTGCAACCCCAACTCCAAAAACCGCAAAGAAAGAGGCGGCAAAGCAGCCGCAAGAAATGCCGGCGCCAACCCTTGCCGTCACCCAATATCAGACCAAGCCCGCCCAACAGGGGCAAAAAGGGCAAGAGGCACTTGGAAGAGTCAGCCAGATCCCTTCAACCGGCGCCCCACTTTTTGTCATCCCCGCGGCAAGCTCTGCTCTTCTCCTTGGGCTATACTTAAGGAGACAAAATTAAAAAGCCCTTCATCGACATGAGAGAAGTACAGGCGGTTCTTCTAGCTGGAGGATACGGAGGACGACTGGAAGCGCTTGCGAAAGATCGGCAGAAATGTATCCTGCCAATTGATGGAAAGCCGGCTGTAATTCATACAATAGAAAATCTTCTAAACGCTTTTGGCTCCGTCGATTTAAAAATAGCTGTTGGTTTCAAAGCGGAGCAGGTTAGAGAAACTGTTGAAAAAGGAGGTTTTTCTAAACTCTCAATAACCTATGTCCCCCACAAGCCAGGGACCGAGGGATGGGGGATTTATAAAGACATGGACTCTCACATAAAAGGACCATTTATCGGCATGCCAGGAGACATAATAGCTTTCCCAGAAGCATATGAAAAAGTTTTTCAATTATTTATTGACAGCGATGCAGATGCCGCAATGAGTCTTTCTCCAGATCTGGACGTTGTAGATACCCACGGGATCGGGAAAATAAAAGGCGGAGAAGTTATCGAGCTTGAATGGCCTCCTCCCCACATGATAGAAGAGAGTCATCTAAGAGATATGACAATATGGGCAAGCGATCGGCGGATGTTCGATATGATTAGACAATACCCTTCTCCTTATAAAAGCATTGGATACGTTTTTATGAAAGCAGTAAGAGACAAAAGACAAATCGCAGGAAACTATTATGATAATCCTTGGGTTCACTTAGGAACCGTTACTGATCTGAATAAGCATTTCGTCTAATTTTTTCTGCAACGCTCCTTTTACAACATCTAATTCTTGACTGGTTGGTTTTTGCGCTTCATTACGGCGAACGGCCTTATTGATTACCCAAATCGGATTGTTAATACCAGGATCATTGCCGTGTCTTGGGATGATATGCCAATGAAGATGCGGACAAGTATTTCCTAAGAGTTCATAATTGAGCTTTTTTGGGCGAAAGACACTGAACACGGTTTCTGCAATAATTGACATTTCTGTAAGAAATGTTGTTTTAAAATCATCTTCAAGCTCGTGGAGTTCGTTTACATGGCGCTTACATAAAAACAACACGTAGCCCTTATAAAATTGATATTCTTCTATAACAACGTAGCCCGTATGTAGTTCTTTGATGAGATACGGGTTAGCATGACGCTTGATCTGAGCGATTTTTTTACAAATTAAACAGCGGCGTTTCATACGAGAGAATTGTAGCACGAAAAAGAAGGGCATTCTTGAAGTAGTGTAGTAGTGTCTTTGGTTATAATAACAGAATGAGGGGGTTTGTGCTTGTTTTCCTTGCTCTTTTAATATTTTCCCTTCCCGCATTTTTCATACGGGCAGACGAACTCGACGACGTAACCAAACAACTTGAGACCTTGAAGGAGGATCTTAAGAAAAAAGAAGCAAACTTCAGCGCTTTAAGTAAACAGCTTGAGGGGATTAAGTCGCGAGTCGCATTCCTGGAGCAGGAGATCATAAAAAAAGAACAGGAAGTACGACGAGGAGAACAAGTCTTGGACTACCAGAAAAAGCTTTTGAATGCCCGCGTGAAGTCTTATTATAAAAATATTAACAAAAGCGCCTTTTCTCTTTTCGATCTTTTAGTCTCTGAAAATCTTTCCCAGTCTCTTCAGAACTTCTTTTACCAAAAGACAGTAGTTGACGAGGACAGAAACGCAATCATCAAGATCGTGCTGTATATAAAGGGACTTGAGGAAAAGAGGGCGAGCCTTGTCTCGGAGAAGGCGCGGCTCGCCGTTTTAAAAGAAGAGATTGATCGGCAATCCAAGGTGCTTTCCGGGGAGATTTCAGGGACAAGGCAAAAGATTGCACAGCTCTCAGAAAGACAGCAGTCCCTCATTGCGGCAAAGCTTGCGGCCTTGAAAATTCCAAGGTCGGCAGGGACCTCGGCAAGGGGCTGTTCAAGCGACCTGACAAATGGGCGAGATCCGGGGTTTTCACCCCGGCTTGGGTTTTTTACCTACGGCGTCCCCCATAGAAACGGCATGAATCAGTATGGCGCCTGGGGAAGGGCGAAGGCCGGGCAAGGCGTGGAGCAGATACTTTCCGAATACTACCCCAATCTTACCTTGAAAAAGGACTATGATCAAAACGCAACAATCGTGGTAGATGGCCAGTCATACAATGTTGAGGAATATGTAAAGCGGATTTATGAGATGCCAGACTCATGGACCGATAACGACGCGGCGGCATTAAAGGCACAGGCAGTTGCCGCACGATCCTATGGTCTAGCTCATAAGGATGGAATTTGCGCAACAGAAAGCTGTCAGGTCTTTAAACCAGAACCAAAAGGAGGCAATTGGAACAGCGCCCAAGAAGCAACAAAAGGATGGGTTTTGGTTGACGGCGGAGGAAACCCGCAAAGCACCCAATACTCTTCAACCCATGGAGGCTATGTTTTGAATTTGAGCAAGTTTGACGGATCAGGAGGAACCCCCGGCGGTTTTGGAGAGTTGAACGAGCGCGCCTATGACAAAGATTCTCCGTGGTTCTACTGTAATTGGGGGGCACGAAGCGAGTATGGAGGGACCGCATGGTTGAAAACGAACGAAGTCGCAGACATCGCAAACGTCATCCTTCTTGCAAAGCGCGACTCCTCGGTTGGTGAACATCTTTATCAGACAGACAAACCTAATCCGGCAGGGACAGATACATGGGATGCAGAGCGGGTAAAGTCCGAGCTTCGCGCTCGGGGCGGAAATCCGTTCAGTTCGGCGTCCAGCGCTTCGGTTGGAGTTGATTTTGGAGGGGGGAAAACGACCTCAGTCACTGTCTCAGGCGACGCTGGCTCAGAGACGTTTTCGGGGTCTGAGTTTAAAGACTGGTTTAACTTACGAGCTCCGGCAAACATCCAGATTGTCGGCCCCCTCTACAATAGTGAGAAGCGATAAATTTCTCCCCAGCTTTTGTTAGAATTCTCAAATGACAAACAAGTCGAAGGCGGTTCTCTCAATTGTGGTTGGATCACTTCTTGCCGGAGGGACGACAACTGCAACAAAGTTAGGCCTTATCGCAATCCCTCCCTTTAGCTTTTCTTTCTTGAGATTTTTTATAGCCTCTTTAGTGATCCTCCCTTTCTTTATCAAAGCCAAGACAAAAATCGACAAGGACTTTATACTTCTTGTAGCCGCATCTCTTTTGCCGGCTATAAATATTTTCTTTTTTATACTTGGCATTCAAACCACAACCGCAACAATTGGACAGTTGCTTTACTCAGGGGTCCCCATATTGACAGCCTTGTTTACATTTATTCTTCTCTCCGAAAAGACAAGTGTTCAAAAACTTCTTTCAATATTGTTGGGGTTTGGCGCAACAGCATATATCGTCTTGCTCCCTCTTTTTGAGAAAGGTTCGCTTTTCTCAGGAAACATCGTAGGTAACGCGCTTCTTTCATTGGGGGTGTTTGTATACTCTTTATATCTGGTTTTATCAAAACCTTTTCAGAAACATTACTCTCCTTTTGTAATCACAGCTGTTTTTATTTTTCTTACCACCTTCATTTTCTTCTTATTGTCGATATTTGAGCTTAGAACCTCTCCTTTTTGGTGGTCGCGGTTAGATACGACCTCGGTCCTTGCAATCCTTTATGTTGGAGTGCCAGCGACTATCGGAGGATATGTGTTAAATCAATATGCAATAAAATTCGGAGGGCCGGTGGTTGCATCTCTCAGCCTTTACCTTCTGCCAATATTTGCATACATGAACGCTTCCATTTTTTTAGGAGAAAGGCTGACGCCCGGCCTTGTCGCCGGCGCATTGGTGGTTTTTATAAGCGTTGCTTTAACAACCTATACGAAATAATGTAGCGCCCTACCCCAACATTTTTACCAACGAGTCGTAATCTGAGAAGACAAAGTCAGCATCTTTAAGTCCGGGGTTTGCCTTGAGGTCTCCAAACCCAGCTGTTTTTGCCCCAACTGCTTTTCCCGCCTCAATGTCTCCTAGTCCATCGCCTATCACCAAAGCCCTTTGTGCAAGCGCCTCGGCGGAAAGACGAAAGTGTTCTGCGATACGCTGGAAGAGATAGGGCCCTTTAACCAGTTCTGTACTTCCCGGAACATTTCCTATGGCAAAATCGATAGAGGAAGTTAAAGAAAGATTCCGAATATTATCGCGCAAAAGGTCTGTTCTGGTCCCCGACCATACCGTAACAGAGAGCCCTTTCTTCTTTAAACTTTCAAGAAACTCTTTGGCACCCGGGAGAATTCGGGGTCTTAATCCGGCGAGATTACCCCAAAACTCCTCCTCTAGTTCCTCGATATTTTCAATTTCAAGATGAGAAAGTCGTTGAAGCACATTTTTGAACTGGAAGCCTAAGGGATTTCCTGCGACTTCATGAAACAAACTGGTAACTTTTTTTGGATCAAGCCCGTACCGCTCTGACATGATTTTTACAAACGCTGCTGTATACGCCGGCATCGAGTCGGCAAGTGTTCCATCCCAGTCAGAAATGACATGCGTAATATTTGAGAAGCCTATTTCCTTCGGTGGCGACATGTTTTTTTCTTGGGGCTTCATATTAGAGTTTATACGGATAAGGCTCTTCAGTTGCTCCTCCTGAAACAAAAACATAATTTAAAAGCCCACATATTTCATCCATAGTATGTTCTTGTCCGCCGTCGTAAGGAGAAGGCAAGGGAAAGGCTTGAACAGTTACGTTTTCTGGAAATGGTTTAAAATAATTAAGTATATGCATAAGGCGCATCATATGCGGGGCGTGAGTGATCACCCCAATTGTATCCCCCGTTTCTAATTGTATGTCAGGTGGGAGGCGAAATGATTTTACTTGATCGATTGTCTTATCGATATTGTTATAAATAACATAGACTTTCCCCGTGGGGATCATTACCCCTTCTCGCCTTAACACGTTTTCAACCACTCTATTTTCATCTTGCCTACCATTGTAGATGATATATGGACCATACCTTTCAATGGAAGATCTTAGTTGCGCAACTTCTTCGGTCATCAACTCTTTCCCTTTTGGGCGGCTTTGACGGGGGATACCAACCACGATTTCCGTAAGCTTTCTTGTTAGGGTTGCGGCATAATTCAACCGTTTTCTATCCATCCATCTCGCCCACGGTCGATCTTGGTACCGGTCATCTTTCGTGGCTACATCATACGTTCCAGGACCAGACAATACCCAAAGCGCCTTTATTTTTGCCGCTTCTTGTGGTGAGGCGGGAATGTTAAACTTCTTTCCTAATGCTACTTCTTCTAATTTTTCTATTTCATCCAAAGAAGCCTCTACAAGGCCTCTAACTCTTCGTGGGTCTATTAATTGCAACACAGGATGTTCTCTCAGTGAAGTTTGCAAAACCCGCGCCTTCAAGACCTCTCTTATAAAGAAGGGGATTTCTCCTTGTTCTGGAGAGGTAGGACCGGCAATCATACTATATTTTAACACATAATAACAGCCTATCCAGATTGTCGGCCCCCTCTACAATAGTGAGAAGCGTTAATCTTGACATCCGGACAAGGTGGATTTATTATTCATAGCGTGAAAGAACGCCCCCAGGTTATAGTAAGCCCAATCCGCCAAATCGTTACCGAAGGCGGCTGTTATGAGGTGGTGTCTGGCGACCGTGTTCAGGTGACGATAGGGGGAAAGGCTGTTTGGGAAAGAGAGGTGCATCAAAAAGGATGGTTTTATAACGTGCGGCTGAAGAGAGCGGAAAGAAAAGCAGAAAGGATTAAAAGGAGGATTGCAGCAAGAACTTGATTTATCAAGGACCGTGAAGTATCTTTATCTTTGTGAGTGAGCGATTGCAGTTGGCCCCTGAAATTTCTGTTACTTCCATAAGTCGAAACACCCGGTTCAAACCTGCTTTAGAAGGAGAACGCATTGAGTTAAGAGACCAAGGCGTAACCATCTGGCAGAAAGAAATTTATGAGACTTTTGTTGCCCCTGCGTTTTTCGGAATTTTTATAAAAAAGCCTTTCTATATGGGGCGAATTAAGCGCGGGATTAAAGAAGCAAAAGGCATCTTGGACGATGTTTACAGACTAAAACAATTACTTCACAAAAGCTTTACCTACCACCCCTAGCGCCACCTGGATCACTATTGTTACTGTAAAAACAAGAAGAAAAAACTGCCACCAGAGAAGTACTCTTACGTTGAAAAAGGCAGCCGTAAAGACGATGAGAAACAGGTGGATGAAAAAAATCGAATAAGAATTTTGGCTTAAGAAATTGATCGGTCTTCGAAGAAGAGCAACGGTGAAGAATCCCCTCTTGTCCAAAAGGTAAAGGATGGTTGTTGCAAAAATTCCATATGACAAGAAGTAAAGATTCGGCGGGTATTTGTTGTCGATGAAAATCAATGAACGGCCCTGACTTTTTAAGAAATACGTAAGATATAAAAACACAAGACCTGATACAAGAATTGTTGTTGGGTAAAACCATTGCCTTTTTTCATACGCAACCAAAAACCAGGAAAAAAGAATTATCAAAGACCACGGAAGCCACATGAGAAGGCGGAAGTTCAAAGGCAACTGGACAAAAAGAAACAAGATACAAGAAACAAGAGACAAAAAAACGTAAAAATAGAAGAAAGCCCCCCTTTTTTGCAAGAGATACAATAAGGGCGGCATCATCAAAGAGATAAAAACAAAAAGAAGGACCGCCCAGTTGATTTCCGTGCCGCCGGTTGTAAGCGTCGCTTCTTTGATGGTCCAGAAAACGTTTGCTTTTTTCGGATCCCACACCCAGACAACAGGAAGGTAAAAGAGAAGAAAAATATAGTACGGTTTTAAAAGGCGATACAGGCGTTTTTTTGCATAAAAAAAGAAGCGGCCAATCGTATATTCCTCTCGCTTTTTAAGAAACAGAAAACAAGAGCAAAATACAAAAATCGGCACCGCAAACTGGCTATAATTCCATAAAAAAAAAGCGGTTTTATCGAAGAGGTAGTAAGAAGCCGTATGGACGACGATGATGAAAAAAATTCCCAATCCCCGAAGGATATCGATTTCTTTAAAACGCTCGACTTTAGCCATAGGGCGATTGAATAATTATAAATTTTTTCGATAGTTGTGGCGTTGACATTTTGTTAAAAGTTGTTTAGGATTAGTATCTGTTTATGGCAGTTTCCCTCGTCTCTCAAAACGACTTTCAAAAAGAGGTTCTTGATCACAAAGGATACGTATTTATCGATTTTTACGCAGATTGGTGTGCGCC
>JACOYT010000048.1:24395-39088 GCA_016181725.1 Candidatus Roizmanbacteria bacterium
GCAGATCTCGCCTCTCGCTACTCGGTATTTTCCATCCCGACTTTTGTCGTCTTAAAAGACGGAAAGCCTGTCTCACAGTTTGTGGGGGCAATGGGCAAGGAGGGCTTCTTAAACGAAATCCAAAAGGCAATGGGCTTCTAGAGAGAAATGTCATTCTGGGAAGCGGAGCGACTCCAGAATCTGCAGATCCTTCGACTCGTCATTCGACACTTTGACTTCGCTCGGTACTCATGACTCGCTCAGGATGACACGCGCTTTCTAACGGCTCGGTATGCGTGTCACCTTCCCGTGTATCACCTTAAGCGCGATATGCATCTTTCTTAAAAGATACAGCGCAAGTTCTGCAAGCCATCTGAAGGACGATGTGATTGGTTTATGGAGTCCTTGGACGATCTTTTCATCGGAGATCGGGATCGGTATATTTTCAAAAGTCGGAAAGATTGGAGTTTCTTTCGCGTGCACCTCCATTTCCTCAAGTTCCTTGGGGACTCGTATGATTTCTTCACGGTGTTTTATATAGGGACTGACCTCCGCATCCGGTACGTACTCCACTACTTTTTTTATCTCAAGGTGCTCGGGCTGGGAGATAGCAGGCTCTAATTCTTTTCTTAAAGCGCCAACTGTCCCCTGCCCGTTTTGAGAGGCGAGGATGAGATCGTCAATCGGGGTATAGTTTGGCTGCAGCTGCATATAACTATTTTAGCAGTTAAGTTTTCCCCCGCAATAATCACACGCATGCCGCCGTGAGGCGCGATCTGTTTTTGATTCTCCAGAAAGGATTTTCCCGCAGTGTGGGCATTCGTAACTTGGATAGTGCGAGCCCTCTTTAGATTGTGTGAGTGCGCGAAAAGATGACGAGAACGGATTGCTCAATCCCAAAAGCGTCTCAATCTCAGATCCCGACACCGCCCTACCACCACAGCTCCCACTGAGACGAATCGTTTCTTTTCCTGTTTGCCTTTGGTGGTCGCGGATCATGGTAAGGTATGCCTTAAAAATTGAATCTTCCTTATTCGGTTGGGATGCGGTAGTTTGCGCAAGTTTGAACACGGCATCATCAAGCACGCCATCTTCCGCAAGAATTCTTTCCTCAATTTCAGAAAAAACATCGGCAATACGAAACGAATCGCCATCGAAGTTGCTGTACAAATAATCGGTTTTCGTACGGCCAGATAGGAGAAACGCACGGATATCTCCGTCCCACACAATCGGATGAGAAAGAAGATATATGATCCTCTCTTTTCCCTCAAGTTCTTTCGCTTGTTGAAACACCCCGGGCATAAACCGAGCTACGGCATGCGCGTTTCTTACTTTCAAAGCAAACGCTGTGACTTCGCCTGATTGCGAATCTGCCCATTGGATATACCATTGTCCATAATGAAAGGTAATATCAGAAAATGGGTTTTCTGGATCGTCGTCAAATGAAGCTTCTCCTGGCGGACTGTACCACAAAACCATTTTATCCGGATTTTTTGCAAGAAGGGTAGTAACTTTTCTAAATCCCAGTGCCGGCACTCCGTCTCTTTCTCGCATATCAAATTGAGAAGAAGCCACGTACTGTTTCTTTCGTGAAGGATGAGTAAAAAGCTCGTCATATTCACCAAACCAGTATGAGTACTTAACGGATACCGGAGAGTCGTCAAGGACCTCGTTTTGGTACGCTTTCAGGTTGTTGAAAAGCTCATAGGTTTTTTCTTCGGGCGTTTGAAGCCTGTCTAACCGCGTATTTTCAAGCTGTGGATTGATCCCAAATTGGGAAAGGGGATTTTCTACTTTTGTCATATTCCCTGCTCGGGGGTAAGCGCTTGGCAGGTCTTCGGACTTTTACCGCTGCGGCACAGCCAGGGATTTCCACCCTGTTCCCATCATCCCCAACCAATGTTGAGGGAGTCTTCCCCTCCGATGTCGCATCGGAGAGTGACTCAAACCAAGCAAATTTTCAAATACAAATACAATACTCCGATTCCCAAAAAAAATCAAGGAGAATTTTCAGTTAAGTGTTTAACTGAAAAGAGCAAAATATAATGCCTCAATTATTTAAATAATTGAGGCAAACATGTGGTTATCCGTGTGGGAAGAGTTTGGTGGCAAGGTCTTTTGCTTGTTCAACCACCGGTTTATTTTTGATAGGAATGAGACGTTCTTTCCGCCTCCATCCGGAAACCGTATCAGACGTGGCAAACATTTTAAGCGTTTCTACGACATTTTCATGCTCTAAAGGGAGCAGCTTTTGTTGTACATCCATCGTGGTTTCCATGAGCTCATCAGGGTTTTTCCAAAGTTCTGCAATTGTTACGGGGTCGGCAGGTGCAGGGAGAAGATACTTCCCAACCCGGATAATGTCTCCCTGATCATACTCATCGTCTTCGGTTACGAAATGCACAGTTGCCTCAGTCCAGTAATCGTCTTGCATAACCCATGAGTAAGCAAGGCGAGAACATATCACTCTTGCCCCATACATTCCCCTTCCCCCAAAATCATATCCCCTATCGTTTTTCCCAATTCCGCCTCCCGGATCAAGAGGCCCTGGGTGCTGGTTTATAATGCGGCCGGGATATTCTGAAACAACATTACAAGGCGTAAAGACAAGCCAACCGTTTTGGGAAATGAAATCAACGTCGAGATTTTTGAGAAGTTTCAGGAGTGCATCACCAAAATCTTCCGGTGTTTCATAATGTTTTCTTTGAACGACATGGGTCGGGACACCCAATTTTTCCGCCTTCACAAGTCCTTTTGCATCGGGGCGACTTGAGACAACAGCAATCGGTTGAATTCTCTCGATCATTCCTTCCTGGCAGGCGCGGATCACCGCTTCAGCAGTTGTCCCTGATCCTGAAATAAAGATAGCAGCTCTAATATCCCCCTCCTTCATACCGATGCTTTAAACAAAGTCTTTACAGGAACATCGTGCAATTCTGGGATGCTGACGCCTTTTGGGGGAATGGCTGAAACACAATGGAAACAGCCTCCAGAGCTTTCAAGAGGAGTCCCGTAAGAGACGTGTTTCACAATTGAAACATAATCGTCGAGATTTTGAAAAGAAACGCGTAGTCGAGAAGCAAGTTGTTTATCGTCTGCGACAAGGCTCATTGCCAACCTTTCCTCAAACGATCCGGTTCTCGTCTCGTCATTCATAAGCTCGTGGTACACAAGTTCGTTCGCATGCTTGAAATCAATTCCCCAATAACACGGAGCAACGATTGGAGGAATTCCAACCAAAAGATGAATCTCTTTTGCCTCCAAATCAAAGAGTTTAAGAATAATCCCCTGCATCGTATGTCCTCGGACGATTGAATCATCGACAAGCACAATTCGGCGTCCGCGAATTTTATTGGGAATAAAACTATATTTGTACTTGGTATGTTCCATTCTTTCCTCTGGCGCAAGAGGTTTAATAAAGTTTTTGAGCTCATATCGGTTTGCGTGAATCCCTTCCTCCTTGGGGATTCCGGTTTCTTTTGAGACCCCTTCTGCATATAACAATCCCGACATCGGAACTCCAAAAACAACATCTCCTTCTGGCATCACTCTTTCAGCAAGCCTTCTCCCAAGACTTCCTCTGACCTCGTCGTTTGTTACATTATCATAGGCAAAAGATTCATGACCCGCAAAATATGCATGTTCAAAGGTACAGACAGCTTCCTGTCTTTCATTTCTTCGCGGATCTTTCCATAGTCTGTCAAAACCGTCTGGGCGAATTTTTATAAACTCACCGCGGGCCAACTCCCGGTCAAATTCTCTTGCGTGAGCTCCGAGTTTTTCTAACCCTATCGATTCTGAGGCAACCACAAATCCGCTCAACCCATTGTCAAGCTCTCCTATTACGCAAGGACGAAAGCCAGTAGGATCCCGCGCCACATAGAGGCCGTCAGGAGTTGCAAAAAGAAAGGTATAAGCCCCTTCAACCCGACTTAATATATCAATCGCGTTTTGCTCAAAAGAACCCTTTCCTTCGGAAATAGCCTTTCCGACCTTATACGTATCTGAATCAGGCTCTCCTTCGCTAAGTGAATAATCAAAGTACACCGTGCCGTTATGAGCAATGGCAAATTCAATCGGGCCGTTTTTGAAGATAAACGGCTGGCTTTTTTTTAACTCTTCCTCAGGGTTTTCTTTATTTACGGTAGAGTAACGAGTGTGACCGATTCCAAGGTGAGAGAATGCCGCTTTATCGTTGGGTGGAAAAACAGAAGTGACAAGGCTCAGCCCTTTTTGAAGTTGAAGCTGTCCATCTTCACTCCACACCATACCTGCAGCTTCCTGTCCCCGGTTTTGTTGAGCAAGAAGACCGTTTCTGATTATATTATGGAGAGGAGCGGGAGAGTCCAGAACAATACCAACAAGAGCACAGTTGTGGTGGGTTTCTTCCTCCGGCGCGGGTATTCGCAGACGCTCCATCGGGATTTAGAATTTAGACGACGATCTCTTTTCCTTTGCTATGCCATCTGGCAAGTGTGAAAAAAAGATCAGAAAGTCGATTAAAATATTGGACGACAACCGACTGATCAAGATTATAGGGCTTCTTAAATGATTTGACAACTGCTCTTTCTAAGCGGCGACAAACAGTTCTTAAAACATGGAACCACCCTGCAAATTCAGTCCCTCCGGGCACAATAAAACGATTTAGTTTAGCCAATCTTGAAGAGACTTTATCGATTTCTCGTTCAAATCTTTTGATCTGCCTTCGGAGGGTCTCTCTATCAACCTTTGCCCCTGCCAAAAAAGCCATGATCTGATAGATGTCTTTTTGGATTGTCGTAAGGAGCTCTCTGGTAATTTTTTGAGGCACTTTTGTTGCCACCAATCCGATAAAAGAAGTTAGTTCATCAGCGCTTCCGTAAGCCTCAACCCTAATATTTGCTTTCGATATTCTTTTCCCTCCAAAAAGAGAAGTCGTCCCCTTATCCCCAGTCTTGGTGTAGATAGCCATAGCAAAGGTATATTATCATATTGCACGGGATCGAAGTGAGTGAAATTTTGAGGAACCAGTTGTTTGAGTCCCGCCTTTGGCGGGACGAGTTTGGTACCGGAAAAATTTTGCTCACGAGATCCCAAATATGCTTTGTGTTTTTAGCACTCAGAGAATCCGCAGCTGTAGCATTTCTTGCACCCCTCCTCGTGGGCAAGGGTTGCTTCTCCGCAGCTTGGGCAGATATCAAAGAGCGCAGACGATGTCTGAAGAAGCGATTGCTGTACCGATTCACTAACGAGAGTCGGCGTATCTTTGGGTTTCTGATCCTTATCAGTTGCCCCATCCTGCATTTCTTCTCCGTTTACCATCATTTCCTGCGCTGACTTTTCCGAATAGCCATTTAAACCAAAGTGCATGCTCAACACCTTAGAGACGGCATCCGGCAGGCTTCTTATTCGGTCTTTCCCAAATCCCATCGATCGAGAACCACCAATTCCAGACAGCTTCTGTATGACCTCTTTTACGCGTTCAGACGGGGTAAGATGCGATGAGAATCGGAAGATGAGAGAGATCATTCTTCCTAAGGCTGTTGCCATTGAGTAGACATCAGTACCTGCCTTCCCGATATTGACAAAAACCTCAAGAGGATCGCCATTGTCATCGGTATTTACCGTAACAAACGCGGTACCAACCGGGGTTGCGATACGATAGGTTGCGCCTCTTACAACCATGGGCCGCGGTTTCACCGGAGGCTGGAGCTCTTTCTTTTTCTCCTCTTTTTCAATCTGGCGCTCAAGCACTCCCTGGCGTGAACCCTCTCTCATATAGGTTATCCCCTTGGATCCAAGCTCATACGCGAGCGTATACAGTTTTTTAACTTCTTCAATCGTCTGGGTGTTTGGAGCATTTACCGTCTTTGAGATTGAGGCGTCAACATACTTCTGTATCGCAGCCTGGACTCGTACATGGTCTTCTGGGGTAAGATCATTTGCCGAAACAAACCAGTCGGGTTTTGTAACCTTTCCCTCTTTAACCTCGTTTTCATGCTTCTTGTACCAAGTCTCATAAAGGTGGTGGCGGATGATATCTTCTCCTAAGCGAGATCTTCGTACAAACTCAAACTCGTACACCGGCTCAATCCCGGATGTAGTATTTGCAATAAGAGAGGTTGTCCCGGTTGGAGCTTGCATGAGAAGAACAGAGTTTCGGATTCCGTGTTTTTTAATGTCTTTCTGGATATCTTTTGGAAGTTCTTGAATAAATAAACCTTTTGGATAAAGGTTCTTGTCGAATTTTGGGAATGCTCCTTTCTCGCGCGAAAGTGCAACGGATGCGCGATACGCTTCATCCCGAATAAGCTTGTATACTTTGTCAATAAACTTAAGACTTTCCTCTGATCCGTACCGAATGTGGAGCTTAATCAAAGCATCTCCCAGCCCCATGGTACCAAGCCCAATCCTCCGCTCCCCTTGAAGCTGCATCTTCCGGATCCCGTCAAAAATATAGGGGTCCATATCAACAACATTGTCCTGGAAGCGGACTGCCGTATGAACGACCTTCTTTAAAAGAGCAAAGTCAAACAGACCCTTCTTGTTTATGCCCTTTCCCTTTACAAAGGCAGAAAGATTTATCGATCCTAAATTACATACCCCCCAAGGCGGTAATCCTTCCTCACCGCACGGATTTACACAGTTTATGCGGTTCCAGTAATAGTTATTATGAAGCTTGTTGTACCGCTCCATGAAAACCACGCCGGGTTCAGCAGATCTCCAGGCTGCCTCGGCAATGAGATCCCAGATTTTTCGCGCCTTTACAATTTTATGTACCTTTATTTTCTTTCCCAAGCTCCTCCACACCTCAATGTCGCCATCCCACTTCTCATCGTACGCCGGATCATCGGTATCTGGGAAAACAAGGGGCCAATCGCCATCTTTCTTGACCGCCTCCATAAACTTATCCGAGACACAAAGAGAGAGGTTTGCGCCGTTTATCCGAGACATATCCTGTTTAACCGTAATAAACTCTTCCATATCAGGGTGCCAGTCCCAAAGCATAAGCATCAAAGCACCTCGGCGCGACCCTCCTTGTTGAATGATGTCTTTTGTTGCAAGCGAGAAAAGCTCTGCCCAATTGCAAGGACCCGAGGAGAATCCGTTTACTTTCTTCACACGAGCCCCTTTTGGTCGAAGAGAAGAGAGATTGATCCCAACTCCCCCACCGTGGGCCATAATCTCAACCATCTGTTTTAAGGTATCTAAAATACCTCCCCGTGAGTCTTGGGGAGATGGAATAACAAAACAGTTATAAAAGGAAACCTCGTAGCCTGTGCCTGCTCCTGCCAAGATTCGGCCGCCTGGAACATACTTAAAATCACGCATCGCATCATAGAATTCGCGCGTCCACCTTTCTCGTTTTTTCTTCTCCTCAACAAAGGCCGCAGCTTTTGCAACCCTCCTCCACATCTTCTGGGGTTGTTTCTCAAGCGGCCCCCCCTTTTTGTCTTTCAGTGAATATCGGTCAAGAAAAGCCTTTTGTGCTATACCGGATAATCTCATAATAGTTTCTTTACTTCCTTCTCAAATTCCTCAACATCGACAAATCTTCGAAACACCGAGGCAAACCGAATGTATGCGACTTTATCAATCTTCTTAAGCTGTCTTGCAACCAAGTTTCCAATTGTCTTGCTCTCAATCTCGGTCTCTTCCCCTTGCTTCAGTTCGCCCTCAACATGAGAAATAATATTTTCTATCTGTTCTGCCGTTACCGTTGTTTTTCCGGTTGCCCGCAAAATTCCCCGTCTTAGTTTCTCCCGATCAAAACGCTCGCGCCTCCCATCCCGCTTGACAACTAAAAGAGGCAGCTCCTCAACGCGTTCGTAGGTTGTAAAGCGCTTCTCACACTTCACGCACTGCCTTCGTCTTCTGACAACCGTACCGTTCTCAGATACTCTTGTTTCAATAACCTCGGTATCTTGATTCTTGCAAAAAAGACAGATCATTAGTACTGGTTTCTAATATATATAGGGTTATTGGACTTTGTCAAGCACTATTTATGGAAAAATGCCATATCAGAATATATACAAACCATATCACAAGAATTTTTAGCCTCGAATTTTTTTTCGTTCTTTTCCACTGCCCAATTTCTCAAAATTTTTTTGAACGAAACATTGAAAAACAATCGAAATACCGATATATTTAACTTTCCTTAAATTACAATTGGGGGACTCATATTGTAAAACATTTTCTATGGTTTTCAAAGATATATTTTTCCCGAAAATTTGCTTGAGTTGTGGCTTTCTGGGGAGCTATCTCTGTTTGTCCTGTCAGCGCAAGCTTATAAAGGTATCCCATGATACCTGCTTCTATTGTCGAAGAAGAAGCTTCACTGGCCTGACCCACCCGGGATGTAAAAGAAGGCTTGGCGTCGAAGGCTTTCTGTCGGTCTTTCACTACAATGATGTACTAAAAAGATCTATTAAGAATATAAAATATAGACTGGTTAAGGAGGCTCTGTTTGAGCTTCTCACCCTCATCCCCCCCAGTTTTATTTCAAAACTCGCATTTTTTAAAAATGATAAGCTGTATCTTCAACCAATCCCCCTTCACAATCGACGGGAAAAGGAAAGAGGGTTCAATCAGGCAGAGCTTATCGCGCAGTTTTTATCCCAATACCTCCCCTTTCCCCTCATTGACGGCCTGATACGGACAAAAGACACCGCCTCACAATCAAAACTTGATGCGAGAAAAGAGCGGCTCGCAAACATAAGAGGAGCTTTCGTATCAAGAGAAAGCGCCAAAGTTGGCGGCAGACAGATCATCCTCATTGACGATGTGGTAACATCCGGCGCAACCGTGTCTCAAGCTGCAAAGGTCCTAAAGCGCAGCGGAGCAACTGAAGTGTACGTTTTTACTCTTGCGAAAGGATAGCCAAATTGGTATAGTGAGTGAGATTATGAATAAGGTCTATAAGATTGAGATCTCTGCAAAGACCATTATTTTTACCATAGCAATTCTTCTTCTTTTAAAGCTTCTTTTTGTCGTGAAGGAGCTCATCTTTTCAGTTTTTATCGCGTTTATTGTGATGAGCGCTTTGAACCCGCTTGTTTCCTATCTTAAAACAAAGAAGATTCCAAGAGGGATCTCTTCTTTTTTCGTGTTTGTTCTCTTGATCTCTGGAATTGTATATCTTTTAACCTGGATTTTACCGCTCATTATCCAAGAAACACGACTTCTTTTAAAAAATCTTCCTGTCTTGATCGAGAACCTTAACCGGAGCTTCAATCTGGAGCTTGACCGGGACTTTGTCTCAACGTATATTCCAAACATAACAACCAATGCTTTTGTTCTCTTTCGAGAGATCTTTTCAAACCTGGTTTTTATCATCTCAACGCTCTTTTTCAGTTTCTACTTTTTGGTCGAGGAAAACGTCATAAGAAAATTTTTCTTACGGTTTTTTGAGACGAGGAAAGCCCACAGCGTTGCGCAGATGTTTGATCGAGCAGAAAAGCGGATGAGGGCATGGTTTTGGGGCGAGCTGACACTCATGGTGGTAATCGGGGTTATGACATTTATCGGTCTCAATCTCATCGGCGTACGGTATCCAATCCCCCTCTCAATTATTGCAGGACTTCTTGAGATTGTCCCGGTTCTTGGTCCGATCGTATCTGCCGTTCCTGCACTTATTGTTGCCTCATCCGACTCATACTTTTTAGGACTTGCCACCGTTGCGCTCTACTTTGTTATCCAGCAGCTTGAGAATCAAGTCGTTGTCCCTTTGGTTATGAGAAGAGTAGTTGGGCTTAATCCGGTTGTTACCTTGGCTGCGCTTATCGTTGGGGGCAAAGTGGCCGGCGTTGTTGGGATTCTTCTTGCCATCCCCACAACACTTTTTGTTGAGACGATCCTTGTTGAGCTTGCGAAAGGGAGGGCGCTTGAAAACCAAGAAGAGTAAGGAATGCGGGAATTATGAGAATCGCTGTTTTGGGCGGAGGTTTTGCCGGGCTTTCTGCATGTTTCTATCTTTCTAAAAAAGGCCACGAGATCACACTTTTTGAGAAGGAGCCTGTGTTGGGGGGGCTTGCCTCTGGATTTAGGAGAAAAGGGTGGGAATGGGATCTTGAGCGCGCCTATCATCACTGGTTCGCAAATGATCATGATGTTTTAGAGTTTGCAAAGGAAGTTGGGTTTGAGGAGATTATCTACCGCTATCCAGAAACAGCATCATTGTACGAAGAAACAAGAAACAAGATACAAGAAACAAACGAAAACAATTACCGCATAATTTCCTTAGATTCCCCGCAGGATCTTTTGACGTTTCCCTATCTTTCGCTCCCAAAAAAATTGCGTGCCGGGGCGGTTCTTGCTTTTCTCAAGCTCTCGCCCTTCCTCTCTCTATATGAGAAAAAAACAGCGAAGGATTTTTTAACGCAAACCATGGGAGAGGAGGCGTGGAAAGTTTTGTGGGAGGGGCTTTTTCGGAAAAAGTTCGGGAAATATGCGGAAAAAGTTCTCGCAAGCTTCATCTGGGCGCGTATCAAAAAGAGAACGAAAAAACTTGGATACCCAAAAGGCGGATTTCAAGCCTTTATTGACCATATTGAAGCTTGCTTAAAAAATGCCAATGTCAAGATGTTTAAGGGACATGCGGTAGATCAGATTCAGAAAAAAGGAGAAGCGTTTGAACTTGTCTCTCGCCATAACAAAACACAGTTTGATTGCGTTATATCAACGCTTCCAACACCTCTTGTGACAAAAACAGCAGCGTCGATTCTTCCCCAAGCATTGCTTAAGAGATTTTCCCGCATCAAGTATCTTCATGCCTTAAATCTTATCGTTGAGACGGATGAGCCAATTTTGGAGAAAACCTACTGGCTCAATGTTCTTGATGCGAACCTTCCTATCATGGTTCTTGTCCAGCATACGAATTTCATAGATAAGAAACAGTATGGAGAAAAGCACATTTTATATATCGGAAATTATCTTGAAGAAAACGATAAACACTTCCGAATGACCAATGAAGAACTCCTACACTATTATATACCTTATATAAAGAAAGTTCAAAGTTCAAAGTTCAAAGTTCAAAGTTCTTTTGTATTTCGCGGTCCTTTTGCCCAGCCGATTTTTGACCGCGACTTTCTCAAGAATAAGCCTGACTTTGAAACTCCCGTAAAGAACTTCTATATTGCAAACCTTGATATGACCTATCCGTATGACCGGGGGACAAACTATGCGGTTGCCCTTGGAAAAAAGGTGAGCGAATTTTTTTAATATTAAGGGAGAGAAATCCTCGGATCGATATTTATATCATACAACTTGCACCATGTCTTTGCTCCAACCCTCCCCTGACCCTGTAAAATGGGGACTCCATACTTAGTCGAGGGGAAGACGGATGTTATTGCAGCCAAGCGCTTGGGGAGATTGTATTGAGCCCACCATTCTGCAATGTTCTCAAACACTAACTCAAGGAAGAGTTTCGCGTCATGCGGGTTGATGTTTGCGCCTATTTTTCGATCTCTCTCCAAAACAGCATCCTGTTCTCTTGTTGCAACAGGAGCAAGGATCACCGTAATCATATCATCGGAAGAGACGGTATCGTGATCTCGAAGCTGTGAGGAGAACGGGCGGATCTTCAAAACGACATCCCCTTCGCTTGTTGCGCTCATCGTCCAGGCACAATGCTCCTTTTGCACCTCTGGGGCAGGATCAAGTTTTCCCTCTGGAAATTTCCCAATCAGGATTTCCTTCACCTTATGCGCGGTGAGATGGCCATTATCTTCGGTTTCGGCATCCAAGATCATCCGGTTATAGTTTCCGTATTTTGAGTATTCCGGGTTGGTAAAGAGCTCTTCAATGTCTTGTTCGCTCGCTACCCGAGCCCATGGCCCGCCTCCTTCCAAAGGAGGGACATGGCAAGTCCGAATGCTTGCCTCACACCCTTCCTGGGCAACAACCTCTCTTAACCTTTTTTTAATGTATGCGATATTGTCAGGCCTGGTTATTGAGTACTCAAGTCGTATGGGTTTTGGAATAAGCCTTATGCTTACCGCAACCTCTTGTGCCTTGTGCGACTTGTATTTCTGTATTTCCGTTGCATACTTGTAAGCTTCGTCCGCTTGGGTTTCAAAGCGAGAAATACCTTCTTCTGCCGTAGTAAAGCGCCACGGATTATTAATCCGTTCATCATACCATCGCTTGGCCATCTTAAGCTCTTCCTTGGTAAGAAGCGAGCTTTCTCCATCGCGCACAATAGGTATTGTTCCCCGAAGAACGAGACCGCTTCTCCCATCGACGGTAATAGTTTCTTCTTCAGAGACTCCCTTTACTGGTGCTCCAAATACAAAAGGGATACCGTTTCGCCCTATCTGTTCAGCCACCCGTGCAATATGCGATCCGATCCCTCCGTTTGCCGCAACGGCGCCTTTGATGTTTTCTGGCAGGTGTAACAGATCGCGCAGAGTAAGCTGTGCAGCCAAGATTACTTCCTCGTTTTCCATTTCGCGTGCGCGATCAAGAGAAAATACAACCGGACCAGTAACATGTCCAGGAGAGATTCCTTCCCCCTCTGCAAGGAGTCGCCCCTCTTTCTCAATCGCCCCCTTTACCGCATTAGGATCAAGATCCGGAAGAAGAATTGCTTCAAGTTGCCTTGCGGTAATTTCACGCATCGCCCGCTCCTCATCTAATTGTCCACTGCGGACACTTCTTCGAAGAGCGCGCAGACGTCCAACCGGCGAGACAACTGCATCTCGGGTTTGAAGAACATAGACCGTATCGCCCTCTATGGTAAACTCAATTTCCTGCGGGCTTTCATAGAGAGATTTAGTCTGCGCAACAATATTTTTAAGTTGCGATTGGATATCTTCAGGAAAATTTTCAAGTATCAGTGTAGAATGCGCCGTTTCACCCACCACCTCGGGGCCTTGCGCGTTTGGGACAAAACCAATTTTTGGTGTTGGACGAAGCGTTACAGGGTCATAGGTAAAAAGTACCCCTGCGCCAGAGTTTTCTTTTTCACTGTTGCCAAATACCATCTGCTGCACAATCGCAGCCGTACCAACTGCTTCAGGTTTGAACGCTTCGCGAAAGTCTCGCGCGGTTTCATTGTCCCAAGACTTAAAGACACAAGCTATCGCCATTTTTAGCTGCTTGCGGGGATCTTGCGGAAATTCAAAAAAGGGATCGGATCCAAAAATGCTCGTTCTAAATTGGGAGATAAGCTGCGAATAAGCATTCCGTGCAGCCTCTTCACCAATCTCATTTGCCAGCCTGGGAATAGTCTCGTCGTTTATTCCGATATTCAAGATCGTCTCCATCGCGCCAGGCATCGAGACAGCAGCGCCGGATCGAACAGAGACAAAAAGAGGGGAGTTAGGATCTCCGAGCCTGCGTTCTGTTAATTGCTCAAGTTGCACCAGTTGTTTTTCGATTGTTTTTTCAAGCGATCTTTCGATGGTATTTCCCTGTTGGGTAAAATCGCGCCATGCCGCAGTTGTTAAAATAAAAGCCGGTGGAACCGGAAGGTCAAGCGCATGTAACTCAACCAGTCCACGCCCTTTATTTCCAACAAGTCTTGGATCGAAGAAACGTTCATCTGAAACATCAAGAGAGGTCGCGTAAAGCTGCGACTTCGGGCGTAATCGCTCTATCTGTCGTGAAAAAAACGATCCGGGACGAGACTCTTTCATAAGAAATAAATAAAACCCAAGCACCGCATTATATACTGTTTTGTTTTAGATTACAATGAAAGGCTTGACAAAAAGCCCTCAAAATATCTACCATGAAATATGGCGGTTGAGACATTGCCTGTCCCATACCAAGGCAGGATTCTTTTTACGGAACGAGAATCAATCATCCACAAAATACCAACACGCCTTGTGGGACCATTCTGTTTAGCAGGCGCAAACCTGATGGAAAAAGTCTCTAAAAGTAAAAGAACAAGAAGCGCAATTGCACGATTACTTTCAAATCGTGGGATAACTGGTATGGACATTGTGAGAACCCTTGTTAAGGATGAGGAGGCGCGATGTCGCATGGAAGACTGGCTTGATGGATTACCCCAAAAATCACAGATCGAATTCGTGATGGTGATTGCAGGACCGGTCTTGCGAAAGGTGAAGAGCGAGATGTAAAATCGTCACTTTTCCTGAAGTTTCTTCTTAAAGTAATCAACGTAAGGGACGGCTTGCGGATTCTCCTCATACAGCGTTGACAGGTAGAGCGTAAGGTAGCTCCCAAGTCCCATAAGCTCAAACACCTGCTCTATCGTGCTTTTTCCAGATAGCTCATGCCATATCGTCTGGATTTTGTTTTGCTCAACAACCTCTTTTGTGATGGTGAAGCGCTTCTGTATGGGTTGCGAATAGAGGGTTGAGTAAAAAAACACAAAGGTTGCAATCTCACGGAGCTTGTTGGGATGTTTGAGTCCTTCCATAAGGTGATGATTGAGCTCTGGAATGACGCGATAGGAGGAGATGGCTTTTGCTGTTTCATTGGTCTGATTGGAAACAGCATTGCCCACGCCTGTTAAAAACTCTGATACCACATAGTACGGGTACCGACCATAGAGCTTTTTTGCAAGTTGCTTTGCAGGGTTTTTTCCTTCTCTGACATCAAGTTTAAAGTTTTCAAGGAGGGAAGGAGCGTTTTGGAGCGCCTGTTCAACAGCTTCGATGGGCGCATCTACAAAACCAAGTTTCATAAGTATCCCCAAATGCCCCCCAACCGCATAGCCGAAACCGATGCGAGGTTGGCCGGAAGGATTGTGTACGGGATTGAAAACGTAA
>JACOYT010000012.1 GCA_016181725.1 Candidatus Roizmanbacteria bacterium
AATCCATGAGAAAAACTCTTTACCTTGAGCAAGCATCTCGTCTGAAGTCGTATTTTTATCTGCATACACTTCGATTGAGATTGAGCCTTCAGGGATAAGCCGTGACACCTCGTAAACAACGTTTCTGTAGAAGTTCAGTACCTCCTCCTGTGTGAATCGCTTGCCCGACGCTAGTCTTTTTTTTGCGTCTGGATTCTTGGAGATCAAGGTCGGATTCGTGGTTTGACCGTCCAGAAAGCCAAGCAGTCCCATGACCTCTCGTGTTTCCTCTGGATCGCCGCTGTCTAAGAATATTTTTGTTTGAAGATTTTGAGGCCTCATGTCGTATGATATTTACTTTTGACGTTTGTACGTCCCGATTTCAGCACTTTTGCCATCCAGATAAGCTCCTCCCATGGCCTTTTTACTCGTTCTCTATATTTTTCGTCCAAAAGATTTCCCTTCCCCCACGGTCCCGATGAAACACCGGCAAACGCAACCGGTTTATGGATGTAATTTTCAAGTTCGCTGTCAAGCATCCGCTTCAAACTTCCCGGATACCCGTGGTTGTACTCTGGCGTTACGATAAAAAAGCCATCTGCCTCTTTGGTGATTTTGCTGTAGCGCGGATCTTTGCCTTCTGGATCATTCCCATCAAAGGGAAAATTGAAATCGAGCGGGTCAACGAGCACTGTTTTTACCTCTTCAAACTCCTTCCCCACTCTCTCAACCAGCCAAGCCGCATAGATCGACTTTCGCTTCTGTCTCGTTGTCCCCTGCAAAACCGGGATGAAAAGTTTCTCCATAGGTATCTAGAGATAATTCAAAAGTCGGTCGTAGCCGATAAACTGCAAGAGGCTGTATCCCCATATAATCATAAGCCCAAGATTATTGGTGAAAAGAAGTACGCCTAAAAACACCAAAAATATTCCTGCAATTATTTCAACAATATAAAGATACTTTGATATCCGGCCTAGTTTTGCGGTTGCCGATCCGATCCCTGCGGCAATCAATAGGAACGGAAGGGCTAGTCCCGATGAAAATACCAAAAGAAGGAGTCCGCCCTTGAGGGCGGTTGCTGTGGTTGTTGCCAGAAGCAAGACCGAGCCCAAAATTGGTCCAACGCAGGGAGTCCACCCTGTGGCAAACGATGCTCCTAAAATAAGAGAGCTCAATGGCTTCCCCCGTTGAAGTGTTTGGGGAATAGGTAGTTTCTGGATGGCGTTTAAAAAAGGAAGCTTTAGTATGCCAAGCATGTATAAGCCGAAGGCAACAACCAAGGCGCCGCCAATCCGTGTCAGCCATATACGGTATGGAACCAGTGCGCTTCCTACAAATCCGATCAGGATGCCAAATGAAACAAAAATTACCGTGAAACCAAGGACAAAAAGAACACCATTAAGTAAAATCTTCCTTCGAATGCCCCTTGCCCTTTGCGGATCCTTCAGATCATCAAGCGACGAACCGCTGATAAACCCGATATATGCAGGTACAAGCGGCAATGTACAGGGCGCCAAAATGGTCAAAACTCCGGCAACGAAAGCCGGAATGATCAATCCAAGCTCCATAAATTAGGTAAATTTAGAATTGATTCTTACTTCTTAATTCAATTCTTAATTCATAACTCATAATTCTAAATTCTTCTTATAGGATTTTCTTCGCCCTCGCCTTTATCTCCTCCTTCTCCATTACTCCGCGCTTGTGATCTACAACTTTTCCGTCTTTCGTCGCAAATATCGTCTCTGGCATTGAAAACCCACCGATTGCTTTATAAAAAGAGTCTTGAGGGTCAAGTAAAAACACAAAATCGCCTGTTACCCCAAGTTCATCCGTGTACTTTTTTGCAACGTCGCGGCTCTCCGCCCGATCAACTGCGATAATTACGACCCTATCGCCAAGCTCTTTCTGAATTTCTGAAAAATCAGGAAGTTCATCGCGGCAAAAAGGACACCACGCCGCCCAACTGTTTATAATCAAAGGCTTGCCCCTAAAATCAGAAAGCCGAACCTTCTTTCCGCCGTAGTCAGTAAGTGTTAAATCTGGTACCGTCTCAACGGTTGATTTGGTCTGCTCAACTTTCGGCGGGGGCTGTGTGGGGGTGGTCTGCTGCGGCTGCTTTTGTTGTGTCACAACTAAGCCAACAACAGCAAGTATAACAATTGCGGCAATGAGCAAAAGAGAACCTATGTTTTTCATATTCTAGTTAAGTATGCAACTAAGCTCTGTCGGAAAAAGCGAAGATACCAATTTTTTGCGTTCTTCGAATTCTACCCGATAGATCGACGGGTGACGCGGTCGGAAGGGTTCCCGACAGCGCGCAGTCCTCGAGCACTGGCGGGAAGGAGACCGCGGCAGGACCCGTCGATCTATCGTAATTCGGTATCGAGCTTTTTTCCAGGATTGCATCTTATTTGTATAATTCTGTATTCGGCCGTGCTGCAGCCCAGCTAAACCAGTATGCCGTAAACGGATTGATTCTCTCAAGTATACCATCTGGCTTTCTCTCGTAAATCCTCACCGCATCGATATCGCGCTCAAAGCGCGCAACAATGGTTTTCCCTGCAAACTCATCTACAATCTCGCCGGCTTTCTTCACGGCAGGTGGGTGATAAGCTTTTGCTTTCCCATCAACCACGATTCCCAAAACCAACTCTTTCTCCGAAAGCCGATCGTCCTTTTTTGAGACTGGGAAAAACGTACCCGGACTCGTGTAGTAGTCTCCGTATGGGTCTTGCCCATAAAATCGGGTATGTCCGGTTTCCCGTGACAACACCTGCCCGTTTGAGTACTTTCTCTTCCACTCGCCAAATCGAATCTGGTCCGATGGCAAAACCGGAAGTTTTGTGCCGGTCATGGGTCCAACCACCGCCTCACCCAAAACCTGCGGCCACAGACTGTCTGTTTTTCGATCATACATCACAAGATTCGAATTCCACAACTTTCCAGATGTTCCAAACTCGACTCGTCTGCCCTCTACAATCGGGTCAAATACGATTCCTGACAAACACAATGGACAATACGTTACCAATACACGTTTTCCCCTTATCGTGTCGTTTACAATTTCGTGCCATACAAGAATCTGAAAGGGATAAAATCGCGCTGTCCCATCAAGCTCTACCGCAATTCCCGGCTCTTTATCTGAAAGGGATTTACTTGCTTCTGCCACCGATACAAACTTCGGTTTGTCTATCGGAGGAATTCCATCTTTTGGCGGACCGCCGGATACAATCTCTGAAAGAGAAAT
>JACOYT010000049.1 GCA_016181725.1 Candidatus Roizmanbacteria bacterium
GAATATCTTCTGAAAAAATACAAGCTTTCGGCGTTTCCGGCTTTAAAAAAACGAGTTAACGAATATCAGATCGAGCAGGTAACGAGAGACTAAAGAAAAATCTTCAATTTTCAAGTACCAATTTTCATTCAAATTACAATATCTTAATTTTCAAACATTTAATTCTTGAATATTACTTGAAGGAGCTTGTTAAATTATAGATCGGCGTAATCACCGAAATCACAATAAATCCAACCCCCAAACCCAACATTATTAAAATCGCAGGCTCAATAAGCGTCGTCATCGCCTTTATTGCGATTTCCGATTCTATCTCAAAATAATTTGATAGGCGAAGAAGCGAGTCGTCAAGATGCCCGGTGTTTTCCCCAACGATCGCCATCTGAACAAGAATGGGAGGAAAGATACCCTCCGCTGCCAAAGAATTTCCAAGAGATCGACCTTTCTCGACATTTTTATATACGCTCTTGAATGCTTCTTGAATTACCGAGTTATTTGCGGTCTCAATAATGATATTAAGCGAGTCTAAGATCGAGACACCTGAGGCAATGAGAATTGATAAAATTCTGGTTGAGTTCACCAATGCTGCCATCTTTATTACTTTACTTACCACTGGAATTTTAAGAAGCGTTGAGTCAAACAGATACTTCCCCGGTTTTGTTTTAAAATACGAACGCACGAGAAATATCGTTGTAAAAACCGCAACCAGAATAAAAGGCCAGAATCGATTTGCAAATGACGAAATCGAGATTAGAATTTGCGTCGTGAATGGAAGTTCGACATTGAAGTCTTTATAAAGATTGAGAAGCCTTGGAACGACAAACGTAACCATAATGAAAATAACCGACACCATTGCCACAAGCACAATAATCGGGTAGATAAGTGCGCCTTTCAGCTTCCCGTTGAATTCTCGCCGCTTTTCAAGATCATCAGACAACCGAAGGAGTATATCCGCCAGTTTTCCCGACGCCTCACCTGATCGAACCAGGGAGATGTAGAGATTTGGAAAGTATTGCGGGTAGTTGCTTAAGGCGGATGAGAATGTTTCTCCGGATTTAATTCGTTTGTCAATATCGACTATTATTCGCTGTAAACTTTCTTTTTGAAGTTGCTTTTTAAGAATCTCCAATGAATCAACGATTGTCAGTCCTGCATTCAACATGATCGCCAGCTGCCGGGTGAGATCGACAATGTCGTTGAAACTTACCCTCGTAAGAAAAAAGGTAAAAGTATGTATCTTCCCCCTATCAGCAGGTTTTATCTCGATCGGAAAGTATCCGTTTTCTTTGAGATGGTTTAAGACCGCCTGCTCGCTTTCTGCTTCAATTTTTTTAATTTCGGTTTTGTTGTCCTTAATCGCTTTGTAAGAATAGAGCATATGCTTACTTTAGGTACTTCTCCAGTTCCTTAGGGCGAATTGCGTAGCTAAACGCGGTTTCTTTTGTTATTCTTCCCCCTTCAACAAGTTGCGAGAGATATCTTTCAAAATAGATAAACCCTTCTTGCTCAGAAGTCTGCAAAACGTTCTCAAGTAAAAATGGTTTTCCGTCTCGAATAATCGATGCAACGGCAGAGTTGTTGTACAGAAGCTCAAGCGCGACAATCCGCCCCCGCGCATCCGCCCGTGGCAGCAGGCGCTGTGAGATGATAGCCCGTAGCGTCCCTGCAAGTTGAGTTTTAATTTGATTCTGCTGATGGGCCGGAAACATATCGATGATTCGGTTCACGGTTTCTGGGGAAGATGAGGTATGAAGAGTAGAGAAAACCAAGTGTCCGGTTTCTGCAATTGTTAAAACGAGTTGTGCCGATTCGTAGTCCCGCATCTCACCAACCAAGACAACATCTGGATCCTCGCGAAGAGCTGATCGCAAAGCTATGTTCCAGGAATGGGTATCCTGGTGGAGCTCTCTTTGAGAGATAACGGACTTTCCAGGCGGATAGATAAACTCTATCGGGTCCTCAATCGTGATTATGTGTTTTGAGTATTTGAGGTTAATTTCATTTATTACTGCCGCAAGCGTGGTGCTTTTCCCCTCGCCGGTTGGTCCGGTAACCAGCACCAGTCCCTGGTTATAATCGACCAATTGATGAAAGGCGCTGGGGAGCGCCAACTGCTCAACCGTAAGTATCTTTGTTGGAATAAGTCGAAATGCCGCACTCCATGCGCCTTTCGTATGGTACGCATTTATACGAAAGCGGGTATCTTTGTATTCATATCCCATATCAATCTCCTTGTTTGCAAGAAGATTTTCCTTTTGTTCTTCGGTAAGAAATGAAAATATTATGTTTTCACTTAGTTCCCGCGTCAAAAGAGGAAGGGTGGTCAACTGATATAACTGACCATCAATTCGTATGGTTGGGTAGGTATTTGCGATAAGATGCAAATCCGATGCTCTTCGCTCTATTGCAAGCTCTAATAACTCCTGAATCCCCATATTCGTCATTCCGAACTTGTTTCGGAATCTGCTTTTCGTCATTCTGACTTGTTTAGAATCCGCCGTCCTAGCTCATTTAGGAGCAGATTCTGGAGTCGCTTTGCTCCCCAGAATGACGTTTTACAGATCCTGAAATAAATTCAGGATGACGTAAAGGACTATATTTCTGCCACTCGAAGAACCTCCTCAATTGTTGTTATCCCATCGAGTGCTTTGAGATATCCATCCTGTTTCATTCGAATAAGCCCCTCTTTTCTTGCTTGTTCCTCAATCTCCTTTGCCGTACTTTGTTGAAGAACCATCTTGTTGATCGCCGGCGTCACCTTCAAAACCTCAAAAATAGCAATTCTCCCAAGATAGCCGGTATTATTGCAATCATTGCATCCCTTGCCTCTTGCAAGTTTTATCTCGCGCCCTTCGTTATAGGGTCTCGGCAAGAGATCTCCTAAAACCTCCTTTACGTTAGCGATAATAGAAGGGTCTGGAACATAAAATTCCCGGCAATGCTCACACACTCTTCGACAAATTCGCTGCGCCAAAGCCGCATTGAGAACCGATGCGATGAGAAAAGGCTCTGCCCCAAGATCGATAAGACGAGGGATCGCGGTTGCGGCATCATTGGTATGAAGCGTTGAAAAGACGAGATGACCCGTTAGGGCGGCCTGAATTGCAAGTTGAGTTGTCTCTTTATCTCGAATCTCCCCGACAAGAATGATATTTGGGTCCTGACGTAAGAAAGCACGAAGACCATTAGCAAAAGTAAGTCCTGCTTGAGGATTTATCTGCACCTGATTGATTCCCGGAATTTGATACTCGACCGGATCTTCCAAGGTTAGGATATTGACGTTCGGTCTATTTAGCCGCGATAAAACAGAATAAAGTGTCGTCGTCTTACCCGATCCCGTTGGTCCGGTAACCAAAATAATTCCATACGGCTTTAAGATCGCCTCCTCAAGATCTTTGTATTGCGGGCCACGCAATCCCAATTCAGACAATGCAGGAACACCTCCTGTCTTTTTAAGAAGCCTCATGACAACCTTCTCGCCATGAACGGTAGGAAGCGTTGAGACGCGAAAATCAACCTCCTCGTTGCCGAGTTTTAAGCTGAAACGCCCGTCTTGCGGGAGTCGCTTTTCATCAATCTTCATGTCAGAAAGAATCTTTATTCTTGAGGTTAAAGCATCATGAATTGAATTTGGTAAAGTAAGCTTCTCGTTTAGTACGCCGTCTATTCGATAGCGAATACGGGTACGAAGCTCCTCGGGTTCTATATGGATATCCGAAGCTCTCCCTTTTATCGCAAACTCCAAAATAGTTGATACAATCTTGGCAATCGGCGCCTCTTTTATAACGCTCCCTATATCGGCAATTGCTTTTTGTTCAGTAACCGGCCTATATTCTTTCAATGCTTGGTTAACCTCTGGAGATAAGCCCTGCATGTAAGAAACCTCTATAGATTTTCGGATATCGCCACGGTCGGCAAGTGCCAAAACTACATTTTTCCCTGTTTTTTTCTCCAAGAATTCCGTTGTCTGGGTATTAAAAGGGTCTGCGGTTGCGATAGATAAGGTCTGGGTTTTTGAATCAAATTTGTAGGGAAGAATTTCATATCGTCGTGCAATTGATTCCGAGATCAGACTGATCGCATGAGGATCGATAGGGGAATTTGCCAGATCGATATATGAAATCTGCATGAGTTGGGCAGTTGCCTTCAAAATATCGCTTTTTTCAGTATTGGTATTTGATAACAAATATTCGTAGATTGGGATATTCTTTTGTAGACTCGTAAGCTCGTATTGATCAGCGGTATCCTGGTCAAGCACCCCATCCAAGACAAGCTGTGACAAGAGCTTTTTTGGAGGAAGGTTCATACTTTCACTATAAAATCAATTCTGATAAAATGCAAGATGATTATGGTTCCGATACTTCTTGTTTCAGATGATGAGAAAAAGGTCGCTTCTTTTATTCACGAATTTGTGAAAAAGCACAAGATCGCCAAGCCCTATATCTTTGAGATTGAGCCTAAAAATAAGGAGATCACCATCGATCAAATACGAGAAATAAAAAAAAGCATTATCTTTGATTTTTCAGATCCACAGCTTTTTATCTTGTACCGCTTCGACACCGCATCATATCCTGCACAAAATGCATTTTTAAAAACTCTTGAAGAGCACAACGTAAATGTCCATTTCATTCTTGTTACAGAACAATATCGACACTTAGCCTCAACCGTCCTCTCTCGTTCAAAACTTGTGTTGCTTACGAAGAAAAAGTCGTTCAGAGAAAACCTAGAACTTTCAAAAGAACTGCAAGCTTTTTTGGATGATAAGAATCTCCAACTTCTTGCCAATAGATACTTTCAAGTAAAACAGCGAGTCAGTCCTCTTGAGATTTTTGATGAGATCGGCGCTTTTTTTCGAAAGCGACTTCCGACAGATTACCATGCCGCAAACATACTGAAAGAAATACTTCAGCTTCGCTTTGTCGTTGAAAACAACTATGTCAACCCTCAATTTGCCATAGACCACCTTTTAATCTTCATCCAAAAGACCTACGAGAAATCAACCAGATAATTAAGAATTAAGAGTTATGAATTATGAATTAAATTAAGAATCTAGAATTAATTCTAAATTCGCCTCATAGACTTCCTCTCTACGTCTTCTTGACACATGCTTGATTTTTGTAGTACTCTTTCTGTAGGATATGAAAACCCGGATGCGTGGTTTCACTCTTATTGAGCTACTTGTGGTTATTGCAATCATAGGAGGCTTGTCTGCGTTAGTCTTGCCAAACTTTATGGGAGCAAGAGAGCGTGCGCGCGATGCCCAGCGTAAATCAGATCTACGGCAACTTCAAAAGGCTCTTGAGCTTTACAAACAAGATCAAAAGCCGCTTACCTATATAGATGCCCTCCCTGCACCCGGCACTGAATGGAAGAATCAGGCAGGAACCGTTGTCTATCTTAATAAAGTACCGGGCGACCCAAGCGGTCCAACACCAACGTCCTATTACTATGCGCCGGATAATGCAGCGCTTACCTTTATACTTGCTGCATGTCTTGAAAATAAAGCCGATGCCGACGGGATACCATGTCCTTCTGGTTTTGCTACGTGTTCAAACAAATGTTATGTAGTTGAGGAAAAATAGTACTATGAAATCATTGAAAAAAGCCTTCACGCTTCTTGAGATGTTGGTTGTTATTGGAATTATTGCGGTTCTTGTTGGATTGGGAACCGTATCTTTCACAACCGCCCAGAAAAAGGCGCGAGATGCAAAGCGGAAAGGGGATTTAAGCTCGGTACAAAAGGCTTTTGAGCAGTATTATTCAATCTGTGGGTTTGACTATCCCGGTTCACTTGGCACCAGTGTCACCTGTGCTAACCCAAATACCGAAATCCTAAACCCAGTCCCCACTGACCCCAAAGACGCCTCTTCTTATGTGTACACCTATGATTCGGCAAAACGAAGTTTTACGCTTTGCGCGACTTTAGAAACGGAAACACCTGCTCAATATTGTGTGAGTAGTCAACAATGAATAAAGGATTTACCCTCATTGAACTTATCGTTGTCGCAACAATTATTAGCCTGTTAGCTGCAGTTGGTGCGGTTTCCTATTCTGTCTTTTCAAAAAATGCTCGAGACAGCAGACGCGTTGCGGATTTGGAGCAAATCCGAGCTGCTGTTGAACTGTATCGAAGCAATAACAACGCTTACCCAGCGTCGATAACGTTTGGCGGTAATCTCTGTGATCCGGCAGGTTGCCCGCCAAGCGGAAATCTCTATCTTCAAAAAATAACCAATGATCCGCGCCCACCGTACACATACTTTTACACGGGGAGTGCCGGGGATTATACCCTTGGGGCATATCTTGAGGCAGGTGGAACCGGGAGCACGTGTGGCGCATGTGGTACAGGGATAACGTGCAACTATTGTCTTGGCCCCTATGGACAAAAATAAGAGCGGTTTCACTCTTATCGAGCTTATTGTGGTTATTGCGGTGTTGCTGCTTTCTACAGGATTTTCCATCGCAACATTTAATACCTTCAACGAGGAAAAAAAGCTTGAACAAGAAGCAAAACGGCTCGTCTCTACACTCCAGACGGCACGGACAAAAGCTGCATCAGGCGAGACCGATCCCGCTCAACAAGCTTGCGATATTCTTGGCGGGTACCAAGTTAGCGTTTCGATAAACCCCTCCCAATACATCCTTGAGAGAAATTGCATCCAGGGATCTGTTGGAAGTTTTCTGACGATTCAACAAAGTACATTCCCAGAAAATATCATCGTTATTTCACCGGTAATAATCCTTTTTAAAGCGCCCTCGAGTGTCGCCATGACAACTCCGGATATTCCGATTAAGATCAGACATGCAACGATTAACAAATGTGTTGATATAACCGTTTCTCCTCAAGGCAGTATCATACAAGGTGATAAATATGCTTGTTAAGAAAGGGTTTTCACTTATCGAGGTCTTGGTATTTGTTGCAATTTTAGGCGTATTTTTTATTACTGCCGCCGTAATTACCTCTTTTTCTCTTCAAAATATGAAAGTGAGTGAAAATAAAATCCGCGCCACGCGATACGCAGAAGAACTTGTTGAATGGGTACGAGGAGAAAAAGAGACGGATTGGAAAACATTTACAACTACCAGGGTAGGGGACTGGTGTTTCAACAGCGACCCTCTTGAATCCTGGCCTACTGAAACAGGAGCTTGCGCTGACGTTGCGTATGATCTAAAAAATTTCTGGAAACGCGATCTTAAAATTGGCGATCCTTCCCCTGCCGACAATCCGACACAGGTCAATGTAACGGCCACCGTGTCATGGCAAGAAGGTGGAAATACCTACACGGTGCCTATAAAAACAGTTGTTTCCCGATTTGAATAAAAGATGTCGTAGTTATTTGCATGTGATGAGAAACTTTTCTCGCTCTTTCACGCTCATTGAGATGCTTGTCGTGGTTGCCGTCGTTGCGCTTGCACTCCCTGCAGTATTTACCATTATTTTTTCAATCCTAAAACAGCAAACAAAAATTTACACTCTTCAGGAGACGAAAAGGCAGGGGGACTTTCTCTTAAATTCGATAAAAACCACGATACGAACTAGTGCGATAAGCATACATAGCGATACGCCTGCAACAGGTGATAACGGTATTTGTAAAACAGCGCAATCATCTGCGGCAGGATCCTCCACCATGTATTTTCTCGATAGTCTAAACAATACGTTTGGATATCGTTTAGATGCGGATAAAGTATCATCGGCCTCGTCCATATCAAACGCATCCGGAGATCTTACCAACCCAGATAAAGTAAAAATACTAGCTTTTCAAATGAGCTGTAAGAGAACCGGCACCTTCTCACCGCCCATCGCAACCATCTCGTTTACCGCACAATACAATACAACCTCAACGAGACCTGAAGATATAGCCTCTTTTAATTACCAAACGAAAATTCAGCTAAAAAGCTATTGAGATTTTTGCTATAGTGAAATTATGGCAAGCAATTTTTTTTGCCTTGACTTAGGTGAGTCCTATATCAAGGTCGCTGACATTATCAAAAAGGGGGATCTTTTTGAGGCTGTAAACCTCGGCATGATCGAGACCGATCAGACATTTTTCCGTGGAGAATCGGAGAAGATAATTGAAAAACAAGCTGCAATCATCACGAAACTCCTTGCCCAGCTTAAGCTTGTCAAAAAAAATGTTAATATTATCATCCCTGACAGTTACAGCTACAATCAGTTTGTCCAGATGCCCCATCTTAATGAAAAGGAGCTTCTTTCTGCAATTCGGTATCAAGCTGATCAATTTATCCCAATGCCTCTTGAGGAGATAAACCTTGATATCGAAATCATACGAGAAGACGAAAAAAACAATAAACTTCTGACACTGATCGCTGCTTCCCCAAAGAAAATAACCGAGAAAGTCGAAAAACTCATCGAGTATGCTGGTCTTGCGCCCCAATCAATTGAAACCGAGATAAGTGCGGTCGGAAGAACCGTGTCTGAAATTTTTAAAAAAATTCAAGCCCCAAGCCAAACAACTTCTGGGATTCTTCTTATTAATATTAACCTTACCACCTCTTCGCTCTATTTCTTTGATCATCGCGAAGGGTTGCTTACGTTTAGCTTCAATTTTAACGTCGGCTACAACCTCTTTCTCAAAGAAATTCAGGTAAATTTAAACGTTGACCAAAAAAAAGCAGAGGAGCTTCTCAAAAATTTTGGATTTGCAAAAAACACAAGCTATGAACTCCAAACCATCCTGACACCGGTAATTAAGGACTTCTTATCTGAAATTCAGAAAGCTCTTACCCTTCTTAAGGAAAAGGGCGCAAGCCAGATAGGGAAGATGTATGTGTTTAATGAGGCGCTTCGATTCCATGCTGTGGAGGAAATTATCAAGCGATATTTCGCAATCCCTACGGCTCCTTTTGATCTGTATCCTTTTTTTGTCAAAAATAATGTCGTTGAGTCTTTCAAAAACCAGCTTGGTTTCTTTGTTTCTTCAGTTGGCGGAAATTTAAGATGAAAAAAACGAGAATTAATTTGCTTGCAGGCCGCCAAAATTACGCGCGCATCGAAAAATATTTTGCCTGGATCCGGTGGGCAACGATAGGCTATGCTGCATTTCTTCTTATCGCATCAGGAATCTTTAGTTTTTTTCTATTTCAGCAAAACACCCAAATACAGTCGTCTCTTGAGGAGAAACGGTTATATCTCACAGAGCTTGGAGGGAAAAAAGAAAATGAGGCGAAACTTATCTATCTTGCGAAAAAAATGGGAGCTTACGACCGTTTTATTCGCGACGATGCACGATTTGTTCCATATTTTACGCTCCTTACTGAAACTCTAAAATCTACAACCGAGAGCGCGCTCCTTTCCTCTTTTGTCTTGGACAAAACTCGAACGGTCGAATTCACCCTTTCTTTTGACGATGTTGAGGCTATGCTTGAATCTTTCAAATTTATTGAATCGCCACAATTCTTGAAAAACTTTGAAGAACTCTCTCTTAGCCAATTTACCAGTCAAGGTGAAAAACAAAAGAAATATGCGTTAACCTTTGAGGGAAAGTTTATAAACCTCGATGCAGAAAAAAATTAGGCCATACACAAAATACCTCATCAAGGAGAATATGTTGTACCTTGCAATTTTAGGGGTTCTTGTTCTTGCGACCTTTGTCGTATCGGCGCTTCTTCTTACGCGTTTTTTTGAAAATCAATCAAAAATTGAAACCCTAAAAAAAGAGGTGCAAGAACTCAAAATAAAAAAACTCGTATTGGATGCAACGATAAACGAAACCTCAACAGCCCTTGATAGCGACATCAAAGTTCTTCAAAGTCTCATCCCGGATATCGAAGATCATTTTTCAATCCTTTTTGCCTTGGAGGAACTTTCAAAAAAAACAAATTTCCTCATAAGTACCTACGGTATCAATTTAGGAAAGTCCAGTCAGAATAAACTGGCAGTTACGGTTACCGGAACCGGGGATTCTCAATCTTTCCTAAACTTTCTCCAAGTGTATAATGTCGGCGGAGGTAGGCTTATTACCGCAGAAAAAATCGAGCTCAACACGGAAAACCCGGACAGTTTCAAACTCGCGCTCAACTTTTATAATCAAAAAAGTACACAAAGTTCCGCTGTCCGTTCAGATTACCAATCGGCTTTAACAAGGTTTCATGCGATAAAGGAAAAGGTACAATTCGTCATCCAAAAGGATGAAGAGTTAAGTGGCCAAGAAGAGCAATATGAAAGGAGATCTAACCCATTTTGACTCTTTTACGTTTTTTAAGAAGTCTCCGTAGGCCCTCGGAGATTACGGCTCCGCGTTCTACCCAGTATTCGAATTTCTGCTTATCCAATTGAATCTCTGCTTGTTCAGAAAGTGGATCGTAAGTCCCGAGTTTATCGATGTATTTACTGTTTCTTTTTCTTTTTTTGTCAATAACAACTATTCGGTAAAAAGGTTTTCCCCTTTTTCCAAGCCGCATGAGTCGCAAAGCTGCTGCCATATGGACGTTAAGTATATCATAAACCTTTGCCCTTTATCTTATAGAGCGTCTTCTTCGCTGCCTCCTCTTCCGCTTCTTTTTTTGACATTCCTATTGCCTCTGCGAGCTTCTTTCCGTTTAGGTACACCCCAACTTTAAAGATACGCTTGTGTTCAGGTCCAGTCTGTTCCAAGACCTTATAGGATGGCACCGTCTTATAGCTTCCTTGAGCATATTCCTGGAGCTTGCTCTTTGCGGATAGATATAATTTTTCGCGGATAATATGATCGAGTGTGTCTTTGAAAAGATACCTCAACACAAATACGTAAGCTTTATTGAATCCTTTATCAAGAAAGATGCTTGCGATTAAAGCCTCGAAACAGTCAGCTAAGATATTTTTATTTCCTCTACCATCACCCGACTCCTCACCCCGGGAAAGGTAGAGATATCTCCCAAGATCCAATCGTTGTGCTGCTTTTGCAAGACTTCCGGTATTAACGATTGCAGACTTTATCTCGGTATAATCGCCTTCCTTAAAACTCGGATATTTCTTGTAAAGATAGACCGAGGTGATAAGCGAAAGTACACTGTCGCCTAAAAACTCAAGTTTTTCATTCGAGGGAAGTGGAAAATTTTTGTTTTCATTTAGGTGCGATCGGTGCACAAAAGCATTTCTTGCAAGTTCTTTGTTTTTAAAATGAATGCCGATTTTTTTCTCAAGCGCCGGTACATTGTCTTTCATGCTATTTTAGATGAATACTCCGCTTTTTAAAATGCTTCCTAAGACTCCGTTGATAAACGCATAAGATTTTTCGGTTCCAAACTCTTTCGCCAAAACAACTGCCTCGTCAATCACAACCTTTGGTGGATTTTTTCTTTCGAATAAGAGCTCATAGACGCTCAATCGCAAGACGGTCAAATCTATTTTTGCAATCTTTATAAGAGGATAACGGGGCGCATACTTTTGGATCGTTTCGTCAATCATCTTCAGGTTGTCAACAAGATCTTTTAGTTTAGGATTCTTCTTTAGAATCTCCTCCTTACTGACTCCTGCAAAGCTAAGGGCAAAAAGTAATTGTATCTTCTTCACTCTGTTAAGATGCCTCCTGTCCATACCTATTTTCCACAATATTTGCATACTCGATGCGGTCGCTTCGGCTTTTTACAATTTTGACAGGGAACGAGATTGGAAAACGTAGTGCGTCGTGTGCGCATCCGCGTTCCTTTTCTTTTTTTTGAATGCTTGCGTTTGGGTAGGGGAGCCATATGAAAATATCAAAAATAATAAGAGGATGTTGCAATTATAACATATCTTTTTTACCTCTTGACAAATACTTCCCCTCTCATCATAATGAATTCATACATGGTAAAACGCCGGCTTGGCTTCACCTTGATCGAGCTTCTTATCGTCATTGCTCTTCTTGGAGCCCTCGCAGTTGGACTTCTTGCTGCCCTTGACCCATTTGAACAGCTTAAAAAAGGAACAGATACCGGAACGAGAAATACGGTTGGGGAATTTCAGGGGGGAGTAATTAGATACTATGCGATAAAAAACCAAATGCCATGGTGTGGCGATGATACTTGTAGCACCATATTAAATAGCGTTGCTGGCGCGGCTCCGGTTACCTTGGAGAGTATGAATACGGTTCCTGGGACAATCAAAAACATAACAGATACCGGGGAATTGAAAACAGACTTTGCCAATCTTGCCGGAGGTCAACTTAAAAACATATGGGTAACGGGAACGAATGACCCGCCGGTTGTGCGTGTTTGCTTTAAACCTACTTCAAAATCATTCATGGCAGATCCCAATACGAAGTATGGTCCGGACGGGACGACTCCCTATACACCACTAGGTGGACTCTGTCCCAATAACGTAGCAGGTCAATGTTACTACTGCATCCAGTAAGCTATCCTCATGAACAAAGGCTTTACGCTTCTTGAGTTGATGATTGTTATTGTGATTCTTGGAGTGCTTTCATCCTTGATTACCGGCAATTTCTTAAACTCACTTAAGAAAGGCCGTGACGCCCAGCGCAAGGCTGATCTTGGAAATATTCAGAAAGCCTTGGAGATGTATTACGAAGATAATCGGGCATATCCTACTTCGCTAGCGTTTGGCGGACAACTCTGTTATCCGGGCCAGAATGGATGTTCGACTAAAATTTATATGCAAAAATTACCAAACGATCCAAAGCCTGGTATAAATTATGTATATAAAATCGATCCTGATGGGGGCGGGGTTTATTATCAGCTCTATGCCTGCCTGGAAAATGATCAACAAGTCTTGCCTTATGTTAGCCAAAATGCAAGCGGAGTAAGCTGCTCAACCAACTGCAAAGATCCGGCGAATCCAAATCCTGTGCCCTGCATCTTTGGAATCTCAAGTACAAATACCGCCCCGTAAAAGAATTAAGAATCAAGACTTTTAACCTACGAGGTTGAAAGTGGGCTATCCTATAGCCTCTTTTCGACTGAGCCAGTCAAAGCCCCAGAAATCGGTCCAGGAAGCCTTCAGGGTTTGTGGGATAATAAAGCGCTGCGGAGTGAATGACGCTATCGCCAAGACTCCCGTAGCGGGGGTCGGCTTTTAAGCGGGAGAGCGCGGTAATATAGGAGTCTAAGAATTTCTCAGGGTTTGTGGGATAATGAAGGGCTGCGTGTTTAACTACACTCTCGCCGAGACTCCCGTAGCGAGGGTCAGCTTTTAAGCGGGAGAGCGCGGTAATATAGGAGTCTAAGAATTTCTCAGGGTTTGTGCTATAATGAAGCGCTGCGGAGTGAATGACGCTATCACCAAGACTCCCGTAGCGAGGATCAGCTTTTAAGCGGGAAAAAGCAGTAATATAGGAGTTGAGGAAACCTTCAGGGTTTGTGGGATAATGAAGGGCTGCGTGTTTAACTACACTCTCGCCGAGACTCTCGTAGCGAGGGTCAGCTTTTAAGCGGGAGACAGCAGTGATATAGGAGTTGAGGAACCCTTCAGGGTTTGTGGGAGAGTGAAGTGCTGCGCGTTCAACTACACTCTCGCCGAGACTCTCGTAGCGAGGGTCAGCTTTTAAGCGAGAGACAGCAGTGATATAGGAGTTGAGGAACCCTTCAGGGTTTGTGGGATAACTCAAGGCGGCTGAGCTAATAACGCCTGGGTTAACGTCAGGATATTTCCTCCTCAACCGAGATAAAACATTTGGATTATGGCGATAGGATAGCTGTGCAAGCTGTAGTGCGATGCCCGGGTCAATACCGATCCTCTGGGATGTGTGAAGTGAACGATAAAACTCAAAGGTATAGCCTGCAACAATGTCGGCAATGCGTGATGGGTCCTGCAACGTATCTACCTCATCATGAAGTGAGTTCTTGGCAACTCGATACTCTTGAGTAAGCGTAGTAGTAAGTCCGGCTCGATATGTATCCTCCAAAAGCTCCCGAGGGCTTTTTTTATTTGATTTTAAATCTTCATTATTTGACGTTGTTTCAAGATAAGGGGCAAGTACAGCTAGTTTTTCTGCTATCCATGCTCCATGTTCAGAGCGCAGGGCCGAAACCACCTCATACGCTGTGCTCAAAATCCCCTCAAGGGTCGTCCCACGACCTCCGCGAAGATCGGTATCTTTTCCCACAGATTTGATAGCTCTTCTTCTTACAACTACGCTTTTAAGCCTATCAAAAGAATAAGCCGGTGCTTCAACAAACATCATCTCTATTATAGCCCATAATAATGTAAATTTCACTCCCGCGATTAAGGCTTGCTACAGTCTCGATCATACCAAACTCTGCTACAATTTTACTATGAAGCTTCTGGAGTGTGTAATCCTTCACCGACGCGGTGCGATTCATCTTCTTAAGAGCTGAAAAAACTTCAGTTAAACACTTAACTGAAAAAATAAGTTCAATTGTTTAAACAATCGAACCGCATGCTTCAATTATTTAAATAATTGAAGCAGAGCCTTTTTTAACCTACGTTACTTCTTCGTCCCTTGGGTTGAGCTTCTCTAATATGTATTGAAATGTCTTTTTCGCTTCATCTTCCCTTCCAGCTTTTTTAAGAAGTTGAGCTTTCAAAAAATATGCTTCGCGGTAATCTGGCTTCAATGCGATTGAGGCGTCTGCATGGAATAATGCCAAGCTTGCGTATCCAACCTTGCGGTCTTTATCCCCCTCAACATCCTCCAAAAGTGAATAAAAAACCGCAAGCGAGTGGGGAATCTTGGGATCGGTAGGAGATAATTTCTGGGCTTGTCTTAAAGCCGCAACTGCTTCTTCAAGATTTTTTCTCTTTTGTGTAATCTGATAGAAAAGGTATTGATTCTTTGCCCTGGTTTTCCAATATGATATACATGTTCGTAGTGAAGTCTCAAAGATTTCTGAAGGAGCGATGCTGCCGTTTGATAATCTTCGGTTTGCGAATAGAGATTTGCCTGGGCATATTGTAAATCAGCAACATAATAGGCAGTAAGAAACACCGACAGGGCAACAATAATGATTGAGTTTATTGCAAGTACGATTTTATTGTTTTTAAAAACTTGTTCTTCATATCTGAAATGTGTCGCTTTCTTCTCGTTGTGCAAAATAATAAATAATCCTGGAATGGTATAGAAAAAAAGATTGATCGTAGTTGTTGAAAAACCAAAAAAGTTAGTAATGAGGATAACGATATATGCGGAAACTAAAGCAACAGTCAAAATTTCCGCTTCTGAATTTTTTATCTCTCGCGAGCGCTTAATTTTAGAAAAAAATGCGATAAGCACGATTCCTATCATAAGCATATAGGTGCCCAACCCTATAAATCCGGTTGTTGCAAAATAATTTAAAAATTCATTGTGCGCTTTGTTATAAAGATAGTCCCACTCCGATGTCAAATTGTGTTCTTTCGGTCTGACGAAATAATAACTATACGCAAAAGTCTCAACGCCTGATCCAAAGAGCGGATATCGAAGACCCAAATCAATCGCTCCCTTCCAGACAATCTTGCGGATATCGAACGACTCGGTAGCGTCTGCGGCTTTTGATGACGCGTTTGACACCTGATATTTGATGGTTTCGACTTTGGGACGTCTGACGTCCCTTCGCTCACCATCACCCTGAGCTTGTCGAAGGGTGATAGGTGATATTGTTAAATACCGGTCAATCCCTGCTATACCGGTTTTAAATACTACAACCGCGCTAAGCAAAAGAAACAAGAGAAACGCAAAACGTTTACCGGTAGAAAGAAGTGTATGTTTTTTCTTAAAAGACAAGTAGGATAAAGTCGCAAAGAAAATTAATCCGACAAAGACGGCAAGCAAAGCTGAGCGTGATCGGGAAAACAGGATAGCGATGAAGTTGACAAGAAGATATGCACCAGAGAGCAATTCATGCATCCCACGTCGGGATATTCTTCTTATATAAAAATACAATCCGATAAAAAAATTGACAGCTAAGTATGCGCCAAGCCAGTTTGGCTGACCAATAGTTGAAAACATTCGCTCGGCTGGTTTGAACTGCTCTGTCCAACAACTATTGTTCAGCTCTCCAGAAAACACAAAACACGAAAGATCAAACCCAAATCTCCCTGGCAATCCCCAGAGGATAACAAGCACCGAAGATACGAGAGATAATTTCAGTAATTTTTCGATATCGTTCCGTTTGAAAAAAGTAATGAATCCAAAATACAAAAATACGTAAGAAATCAAAGAGAGAAGACCGCCATTAAATCGCCCGTAATATCCGAAAAAAGAAGTGTGGCGATCGATAGAAAAAACCGCTGAAAGGACCTGTGAAAGAACAAAGAGAAGAATGAAGATATCGAATCTGGTTTTTGACAGCGTTACTTTTCTCTGCCGGATTGATTTCACGGACCACAAAAAAAAGATCACCATTGAAATCAGATAGATAAACATTATTTTGTTGAATTCAAAAAGTTCAGACGTTGAAGAAAATACAAGAAGCGGAGTTACAAGAAAAAGGCTATAATAAAGTTTTCGTATCAGCTTCTCAAGCATTATGTTACATTTTATAGAAAAATTCAGTAATCTCAAACTTCCTTTTCTCACTACCCTACAAATCTGTCTTGATCTTGGAACCACAAATACGCGTATCGCAATAAAAGACAAGGGAGTCGTCCTTCAAGAACCAACCTATTTGGGTTTAAATAAGAAAGTCCACGAGTATATTTTTTTTGGTCAAGAAGCAAAACGTATCGTGGGAAAGGTGCCGGAATTCATAAAAATCGTCAAGCCGGTGGTAAACGGTATTATTTCCGAATTTGATGCGCAAGTCGCACTTATTCAAAATTTTATTCAGAAAGGAGTCGCCCCCTATATGGTAAATTACCCCTTTATCAAACCCCCGCTTGACGCCATCGTTGCCGTTCCCTCCATTGCAACCGAGATTGAGCAAAAAGCGGTGGAGGAGGTGCTTCTTAAATTGGGCGTAAGAAAGGTCTTTCTTATCGAAAGACCGCTTGCGACGGCAATGGGCTGCGGTTTTAATATTTTTATGCACAAGCCAGTTTTTGTGGTTGATTTGGGTGGCGGACTCATCGAAATGGCAGTTATCTCAGGTGGAGGTATTGTCATGCAAAAAACCTTGCGAACTGCCGGCGACCACATGAATAAACTTATCTACAATTATATCCACCTTAAGCATGGTCTTATTCTCGGAGAGGCAACGTGTGAAGAGTTAAAAGTTAGACTCTTAAACTTTACCAATGAGGAAAAAACAATGATGGTTCGTGGGAAATCTCTTGAAAACGGATTGCCAAAGTCAGTAAAAATACGGACATCCGATATCAAAGAAGCACTCCTTTCGCAGCTTAATCTCATCATCGATACCGTGAAAGAAATCATCGAACTTTCGCCACCTGAAGTAGTTGATGAAATATTTAATCGGGGAATCGTGCTTACCGGAGGACTTTCAAATATTTCTGGTATTGACGCTTTTTTTACCGAAGAATTAAAAAATATCAAAGTCTCACTTGCAGAAAATCGAGATCTCACAACAATAAGCGGTCTCATGCGCATCGGAAGACGAAAAGACCTGCTCCAAAGGCTGAAAATTCAGCTTCCGTGAAAGAAGCGCAAAGCTCAAAGCTCAAAGTGCAAAGCCACAGCGTAAAACGTAAAAGTTTTTAGCTTTGAGTTGTGGCTTTGAGCTTTGACATTTGCGTTTTGAGCTTCCTTGCCGTTGACAATTTTCCTGCATTTCATTACAATATATATGCTTCTTAACAATATTTTGTCTTTCTTATGTTCTTTAACAATATGGTTTTTTAGATGAGGAATCGGGTTAGGAATCTTTTATCCCCTCGTAGTCCTGCTTTTGGCGGGAAACGGAGTGGGATTTTTTTAAGAGTTTGATCCTAGCTCAGGATGAACGCTAGCGGCGTGCCTGAGATATGCAAGTCGAGCGAACTTGTGCTTCGCACAAGGGATTTAAGAATGTCGATTTAAGATTTAAGAATAAAACTCATAAATCATGAATCGTAAATCTTGATTCTCTCGTGCGGAGCACGGGTTAGCGGCGGACGGCTGAGTAACACGTAGGAATCTTCCCCACGGTAGAAAATAGCTCACCGAAAGGTGGGGTAATATTCTATAGTGTCCCGACATTTCGTCGGGACTAAAGGGCGTAACTGCCCGCCAAGGGATGAGCCTGCGTCCTATCAGGTAGTTGGTGGGGTAACGGCCTACCAAGCCAACAACGAGTAGCTGGCCTGAGAGGGTGGTCAGCCAGAGGGGCACTGAGACACGGGCCCCACTCCTACGGGAGGCAGCAATCAGGAATCGTCGGCAATGGGCGAAAGCCTGACCGCGCGACGCCGTGTGTGGGAAGAAGCTTTTCGGAGTGTAAACCACTGTGGTAAGGGAGAAAGGTCCGATATTCGTCGGACTTGATAGTACCTTACTAGAAAGGGGCCGCCAACTGCGTGCCAGAAGCGTCGGTAAGACGTGGGCCCCAAGCGTTATCCGATCTCACTGGGCGTAAAGAGTCGTGTAGGCGGCTAGATAAGTCCCGATTTAAATACTTCAGCTCAACTGGAGAACAGGTCGGGATACTATCGAGCTAGAATTTCTTTTAGGGAGACTGGAACTGAAAGAGGAGCAGTGAAATGCGTTGATACTTTCAGGAACACCGGTGGCGAAGGCGAGTCTCTGGAAGGAAATTGACGCTGAGACACGAAAGCTAGGGGAGCGAAGCAGATTAGAGACCTGCGTAGTCCTAGCCCTAAACGATGCTTGCTAGCTGCATTTGTCCGACGTTACGTCGGAGGGGTGTGGCGCAGGTAACCCGTTAAGCAAGCCGCCTGGGGAGTACGGTCGCAAGGCTGAAACTCAAAGGAATTGGCGGGGAGGCACACAACCAGTGGAAAGGACTTGACATCCCGATGAACTCCGATGGAAACATCGGAGGTTTCGCAAGAAACGTCGGGACAGGTGTTGCATGGCTGTCGTCAGCTCGTTCCGTGAGGAGTACCCTTAAGTGGGACAACGAGCGCAACCCTTACTCTGTGTTATATTTGTCACAGAGAACTGCCCTCGCTTAGCGGGGGAGGAAGGAGAGGCAGACGTCAAGTCAGCATGACCCTTATGTCCTGGGCTACAAACATGTTACAATGGGTAGAAACAATGGGCATTGCTACCTGGCAACAGGATGCGAATCCCATAAACCTGCTCTCAGTAGGGATTGAGGTCTGCAACTCGACCTCATGAACGCGGAATTGGTAGTAATCGCGGATCAGTCAAGCCGCGGTAAATACGTTCTTGCCTCTTGCACACACCGCCCGTCAAGCCAACAAAGTTGGGAGTATTCGAAGCCCGACGTACGTCGGACGAGGATACTTTCGGCGATGGGGGTTAAGTCGTAACAAGGTATCCGTTCTGGAAGGAGCGGATGGATCACCTCCTTTCTAATTTTTTAGAATCTGTTAACGAGCTGCGCGTTTACGCGTTACGAGTTATTACAGATTCTTAAATCCCGAGCGACTCCGATGTTATATCGGAGGAGTCGAGGGATCTTTTCCCTCCTAACCCGGTTCCTCCTCTAAAACCATTTTTGACTTATAGCCATTTTTGTTGAATTGCTATAAATGAAATATTTTAGCTCTTGTATATAATTCCGATCTCATGTACAATGAATCAATTCATTGATAATTAGATCCATTCGGTGCCACAAATATCTAAAAACCTGCTATCGAAAGAAAGACTTGGCCGTGTATTTAATTTATTCTTTGACCTTGTCTCTAACACGAATAATAAAAATACAGCCCAACAAGTTGTCGGAGAGATTCTTACGGATACTGAACGCGTAATGATCGCCAAACGGATAGCCTGTTATTATCTTATAACTCAGGACGTATCATCTGGTGAGATTGCTGAAACGCTAAATCTCTCTCGTGCGACAATCAACCACCATAAGTATGTCTTCAAGAATGCGCCGAAGGTCAGATCGTTTCTCGAAAGGCGTTTGAAAACCAACGGCGTCAAAAAGATTCTTAAGGAGATCTTCGTTGAGCTTTTTTACGGCCAACTTCGTCCAGGTACTGATTGGTCTGATCAAAAAAGAACGTATTATGCGGAAAAACGGAGATTAAAGCAAAAAATATAGCGGGTCTCTTTTATGTTTAATGAATCAATTCATTGAATAAAATAGGCGCTAAAGAAAAAGTAAAACATATAACATAATCGCTATTCCTATCATTACTCCTGCAATAGAGAGCGTTTGATAGAGAATATATATTGCATGATTGCCTAGATTCTTAAATCCAAAATCATTAGGTCTATACTTACGCCCCGCAAACTGATGTGAGAACCAGTAGATCATCTCGCCCAAATTTCGCACTGCAACATATATACCTATCAAAAGAACCATAAACTGAACAGATATAAATCCTGTAAAAATAATCAGAACAAGAAGGGGAAAAAGTACAATCAGATCTCCTTTTATAAAAAACCCGAACACCTGAATGTACCACGGAAGCTCGGTAAAAAACCACCGATTGTCTTTAGCACGAGTTTTTCTGAAAAACATATCTTAAAGAATCTCAACCTTCGTGCCGGGGCGGGGATTATTAAATTCGTGTTTGCCGGTTGTTGGATTTTCCTCGGTAAAATGTCTCCAGATAGATATCTCAAGGTAAGGATTGTCTCTCGGGCCTGATGAACCAGGATAAATCACCAGCTCGCCAAGCGTTCCTCCAAAAAGACCTGTGACGAACTTCGCCTGCTTTTCAACCCGGTTAATTCTTATCCGAACCATCTCTCCAAATTCATATTTCCCTTTAAAATCTTCCGGCGTAAGAGTGGTTTTGATATTTCCATAATTATCTATGTGTCCGATGTAATATCCGTCAATATCTGGAATCTTATCCACCGAAACCTCCTCTAAATCCAACTCGTCTTCAAGTCCGTCCATAAGGTGTGCACATATCCTTGCATATAAGTCTCTTGAGCGAAACTGTGTCTTTTCATCGGATTTTTTATACAAAAAAAGTACTTGAATTTTTTCTTTCACGAAGCTGAAATTATTGCCTGCGTTTGGGCCACATACGAAGATTCCGGAGTGAAGTTTTGCAATGAGAAATTCTGCGCCTTGTGAATTATGGGATCCTTGCGGAGATTCAAAGCGAGGATCAGTATTTTGGAAGATTACGCTTTCCTGCGGCCTGCCAAACTCCTGTTCCCTCTCAACGACTTGGGCTGTCAGGAAGGATGTATGGATGGTTGAGACAGTTGCGGAAACAAAGCTAATACTCGCAAGAGATGACGGATCTTTCAAAAACCCCAAAACGGTGAGTCGTACCTCTTCACGGGTTAAGGAATCAGAAGCCCAATCGGAAACAATAATGAGTTTTTTCATGAATAACTAAATAATCTTAAATATTCTTCCTATAAATGAAACGACTACTGCAGCGGTGATAAAAACCGCCGACGCACGCAAAAAAAAGCGCGAAAAACCCCTCACTACATATCTTCCCATCATGTCTTTATTCTCAGCGAATTTGATAAGAAAATAAAAAATGACTGGAAGCATGGCACCATTTAAAAAGTCTACGTACAATGTCAGCTTAAACAGGCGAACAGCAGGAAAAAGCGCGATAAGAAGTGCGACTACAATCTGCGTGATAAAAAAGGAGTAAAACAGCCTTCCTCTTTTAAAGTCTGTATCAAGCCCTCCCTCATAACCAAAAAGCTCTGCAAATACATATGCGGTCGCCAAAGGAATGATCGTAAGTCCCAAAAGAGATGCTCCAAAAAGTCCAACAGCAAACAATGCTTGGGTGAGCTCTCCAGCAAGAGGCCTCAATGCCAATGCCGCCGAGTATCCATCTTGCGCCACGATATGATTTTTAAATAGCGTTTCAGAAACGGCAATAATCATCATGAACGAAAAAAAAGTAGTAACGAGAGAACCTGCATAAATCTCTGCTCGTTCATACCGTATATGTTCTTCGGAAAGCTTCTTATCTGCGGTATAGCTGTGAATAAAAAACTGACCCCAGGCAGTTATTGTTGTTCCCAAAACCGCAATACGCGTAAACCAATAGGTGAGGTCTAATTTTACCTGTTGTGGCCATATGAAGGCATCTCTAAAGGCCAGGTTCCAATCCGGCTTGGTAATAAAGGCAACAAAAACATAGGAAAGATAGAAAAAGATCAAAAATAGAAATATATTTTGAAGGCTGCGATAACTAAATCGCACAACCACCGCTATTAAAATCAGACATGTTGCAGTCAGAAGTATCTCCCAGGGGAGATTAAAAATTTGATATGAGGTCTTGAGTCCGCTGATGTTCTGAAGCACTACTCCTTGATTTGCGATAAAATAGAGTCCAAATAAAAAAACTGCGGTTCGTACACCGAACCGCTCTCGTATAAGATCTCCCAACCCTTTTTTCGTAACGATTGCAATCCGCGCTCCGATATCTTGCGATATTGCAAGAAGGAGTACCTCGGGTACAAGCAAAAATCGTGATGCCACTCCGTACATAGAGGCGGCAACGGTATATGTTGCAACACCTCCCGCATCGTTATTGGTAACCGCAGTAATTAGCCCTGGGCCCAAAACGATAAGAAAAACAAGGAATCTTCGCCGCCATACACGGAATAACTCAATAAACCTATTCATTTTCCCCCAAATACAAATGAACAACGTCGTCGTATATTACAAGTCCCAAAAGATGTTTGTCTTGATCCACCACCGGCAATGCGTACAGTTTATTTTTCACAAGCTTTCTTAAGACGATGGTAACGGGAGTATTGAGATGAACCGTCACAACCCTCTGCGTCATGAATTTGTATACTTGCGTATCTGATCTTCGAAGAAGAAGTTCATGCAAGTCGAAAACGCCGATTAACTGATTGTCTTTATTTGTCACGTATACGTACGTAATGCTGTAAAAATCTTGTGTTTCACGTCTTATCTTTGCAGTCACTTCTTTTGCGGTTTGATCTGGTTCAACCGTGAGAAACTCGGTAGTTAAAATTCCTCCAATCGGTGTTTCGGACAAATTAAGAAGATAACTGATTTTATTATATATCCTATCGCTTAAGAAACTTAAAATTTTTTCCCGTTTCTTTTTAGATAATGCATAGAGCACATCTACTGCTTCCTCAGGATCCATAAATGAGATCAGTTTTGCCGCTTGTTCGGAGGTAAACTGCTTAAACAGTGCAGTCTGATATGAAAGCGTCAGGTTGTTAATGACCTCGACAGACTGTTGTTCGCCTACGATTTTCAAAATATTTTTTGCATTTGATACGGTCGTTTGCTCAAGGTAATCAGCCAAGTCTTCAGGACGTATCCTCTCTAATTTTGTCTGTTCTCTTTTAATCTTCACATGTCCTCGTGTCAGCTCAAGAGTCTGGATATCTGCCCACGAGAGAAACTGGGATGAAAGCTTTATCCCAATCCGCCTAAGAATATTGTTAAATAAATCTTCCAACCTGAACCATCGGAGTATTCCTATGATCCCGATGTCAACTCCCGCAATGATATATCCTGGTTTATCTTGTATTGCCACATCATTTACCCGAACCACCTTATCACCTGCAATGTCAATGATCTGGTTGTTTAATAGATTTTTTTCAAGAAAAAGCTCATTTTCATCAAGTTCAGAGATTTTGTAATTCTTCTCCAAGATTACGCCGCCGTTTAATTTCTTTACATACTGCATGGGAATGATCGTGTTTGGGTCTTGAGAGGTCTTTATGACGATTTTCGTTACGGCAGGCGTGTCGGAGGCAAGAAAAATCACATCTTTTAGCCTTCCTACGTGAACGCCGTCTCTCGTGTATGCCTTATGCCCTTGAAGCTCAGAAAAGTAAAGCATGAAAATATAATACAACTTGTAATGAAAACTTTAAAGAGAAAGAAGAAAAGGTGGGGTGGTCGCTGAGGGACTCGAACCCCCAACCCCTTCGATGTAAGCGAAGTGCTCTAGCCATTGAGCTAAGCGACCAAACTTGTGGGTCAGGATGGAATCGAACCATCGACCTTCGTCTTATCAGGACGACGCTCTGCCATTGAGCCACTGACCCATATAACGCGCCCAAAGCAACTAAATTATAGCACACCGTATGTAGTCTGTTACTTCTCAAAAATGAAGACTTCTTTTTGGTCAAAGTAGCGGTGCTTCCAGCCGTAATCAATCTGAAGACAATCTACCGAAGAAAATCCTCCCGCAATCGCATCCTCAAACTCAAAATACACCATGAAGTTGCTTACGCCTTTAAATCGATGCACATCAATCCCTCCTTTTATCGTGTAATAGATGTCTTTATACTCAATGACAAAATCTATTCCCGCAAGGCGATTTTGAATAAAAACCTGGATAAATTTAACACCGTATATGCCGGAATTTTTTATCATATACCGATAGGTCTCTGCCCGTTTCGGCACTACTAAATCGCTCTCATCACCTGCTCGGTCGCTGAATTGATCGATATTCATCTGAATAAGAATCTCAATAAGATCTAAATTTTTTCCCTCTGTTACCACAATTTTGGGATTCAGACTCTGTACTTCTTGATAATCGGATTTAAGATTGTATCGATGTTTTTTTTGAAAAGCTGAAAGAAGATCTTCTATCGAAGAAGTTCCAGAGATATTTTTGAGATTTTTCGGGTCGTCTTTTTGAAACCTTTTTACGATTGGTTTATCACGCCATTCCGCTTTTGCCTCAATTGCATTTAAATGAATTGGTGTTGGGAAAACTCCATATAAGAGGTCGATCAAAGAATCGTCTTTTACAAAAAATGCGTTGTCTTCCATCCAATTTGTTCCAAACCACTCATATCTCTTTTTATCTCTTGCATCAAAACACAAGGGAAGAAGCGCAAGTGGCGTCTTCCCCTCATAGAGGGTATAAAAGTATGGTTTGTTTTTATGACCCTGGTACCAAGAATATCGAAAGTCCCAAAGGTCAAACAAAGATTTTTTTGGAGAAAATTTGTCCCACAGATAGAAACATTCCTCAATGTCCGAATGAACCCTTAAAGTAAGACGTGGTATCAATTTTGAAAATCCGTTTTCGTAAAAGTAGCGATTTTTTGGCGTTTCTGGAATGAGATTTAAAAGAGAAGTTGGTTGTGTGCCGTAAAAACCAGGAGGTTCTACATCAATATTTTTCATGAAACATTAAATGTTTAATTCCATAATAAATAATATCAAAAAATTGTCAAGTACAAAAACCTGAATGCTTTAGTTTAGCCTGTTGTAAAGTTCTAAATTTAAATATGGTTTTTTTACAATTTTAAACGTATAATGTTTATATGAGAAAACTTTTTTCTCATTTCATAGAATTTCTTTTGAATATATTTTTGTTCCTTCCTTATTTTTTTTCTGTCCCAACTCTTCTTAAAACTCTCTTTCGTCCGTGGAAAAATCTCATCTCAAAAAAGACGGAAGTCGGATTTTCATTTGCCGAATGGTTTAATCGATTCACCTTTAATCTCATCTCGCGACTCATGGGGTTTATGTTCCGGTGTACGATTTTGTTTTTCTTTCTGATTGTGGAATCTTTGTATATTCTCTTTCTTCCCCTTATCTTTTTAGGGTTTCTCTTGCTTCTTCCATTTCTTTATCCACGATATCTGTTTGCCGCATCATCCGATGAGAAAAAGGCAGCTGCACAGGAACGCTTTGTATCTCAACATCTCCTTGTATCTGAAAATCGGAAGGAGGTTGAACAATGGTTTGAACATTTTTTTGAATCGCATCTTAAAAAAACTCCGTGGTGGAAATTGGAAAATCTCTTCAGCATTCCACCACTCGCACGGGATTGGGCAGTTGGATACACACCGCGCCTTGATCAATACTCAGAAGAGCTAACGAAAACTTCTTATCAATCGCACATCCAAAATGCAGTAAATAGAGAAAAAGAAATTCGCCAAATCGAAACAATCCTTTCCCAAAATGAAGAAGCAAACGTCCTTTTGGTTGGGGAAGAGGGTGTTGGAAAACACACGATAATCGATGCGTTTGCAAAACGTATTTATGAAGGGAGTGTTAATCCGCTTCTTATCTATAAAAGAGTCCTTAAGCTTAATCTTGAAAAAATATTAAGCACCTATCTTGATCAAAAACAGCGTGAAACATTCTTAGAGCAGCTCCTTTTTGAAGCACAAGAGGCAGAAAATATCATTCTTTTTATTGAGAATCTCGATCGATATATCGTGTCGGCCCACGATCGCGTTGATCTGTCTCTCTCGCTTGAAAAGTATGCAAAAACATCAACTCTCCATGTCGTTGCAACCACGACACCTCTTTTATATCAGAGATTTATTCTCCCAAACGATACGATAACTCAACTTTTCTCCAAAGTTGATGTTTCGGAGGTTGCAAAAGAGGACGCAAAACAGATACTTCTTGAAACCGCCCTTTCTCTTGAGGAAAAGAACAAGGTCACTATCCCCTATGAGACCGTAAACGCTGCGGTTGAAAAAAGTGACTATTATATAAGCTATATTCCTTTCCCTGAAAAAGCAATTTCTTTGCTTGATATCGCATGTATCTCTACGCTTCAGAATAAGAATGCTCCAAAACATGATGGGAGATCGGTTGTGGTTCCCGATGTCATTGGTGCGATTATTTCTGAAAAGACTCATGTCCCAACTCAAATCGATGACAAGGTAAGGAATAAGCTCCTTAATCTTGAAACAACGCTTTCATCCTGGATTCTCCATCAGCAACAGGCAGTAGAAGAGCTTGCCTCAACGCTTCGCAGCTCATTCGTCCTTCTTGGAAAGCGAAAAAAACCCCTTGCATCCTTTCTCTTTTTGGGACCAACCGGCGTTGGTAAGACCGAGACCGCAAAGGCGCTTACTATGATATTTTTTGGATCAGAAAAAAATCTCATCCGTTTTGATATGTCATCGCATCAGTTGAAAGAAGATATTCCCAATCTCATAGGATCTGTCGAAAAACAGAATCCTGGACTGCTTCCTAAAGCAATCCGCGAAATTCCCTATGGAGTCCTTTTACTTGATGAAATCGAGAAAGCGAACTCAGATCTTCTCAATCTTTTTTTAACCGTTCTTGATGAAGGGTACTTTACGGATGGTTTCGGCAAGCGTGTAGACTGCAAACATCTCATTATTATTGCCACATCAAATGCGGCATCCGATGTGATTTTTAAGCAAACCGCAAAGCAAAGTTCTGTCCCTTCCCCACCAAACACACAGGAAATAATCAACTATTTGATTGATAAAAAAATCTTTTCACCGGAATTTCTCAATCGCTTTGACGGCATTATCGCATATCAAGCGCTTACGAAAGAAGCCCTGCTTGAACTTGGGCGAAAGATACTGAATAAAAATTCAGAAAACCTCTACAAGCTCCATGGTGTGCGGGTTGAAATCTCCGATCAAACCCTTGCAAGATTGGTTGATGAAGCATATCGACCAGAGTTTGGTGCGAGAAATCTTGAGCGAACGATCCATAAAGAAATCGAAGATAAGGTTGCCACACTCATCCTTCAGCAAAAAATCAAAAAGGGGGAAACAGTTCGGCTGTAATTTGACAAGGTATCTTGCGGTACGTATAATAGTTTTGAATCGGTATGGATAAAAAACTTCTCGGCTTAATGAGCGTCTTTTTTCTTGCCTTCTTACTCTTTACCACGGTCTTGGTTTTTAGAAATCCCATCCAAAATGTTATCCGCGCAGAAAAAACCACGCAACCTTCGGGTGCAAACTCTCTCATTTTTGCCTGGCCTCTTACAACCAATGCCAATGGGCAGTCAGAAGTCAAAATTGACGTATTTGTTCGAAACGGAGAAAATAAACCTCTTCAGAATCGGCAGGTAAGTGTAGCCTCTACGCTTGGGACAATAAAAGCAGAAAGCGCACAGTCTGATCAAGCAGGAAAAACAACCTTTCTTCTTACATCAGATGCACCGGGTATCGCAGAGATCACTGCGACAATAGATAATTCCACTGCGATCGAACAGAAACTCACCGTGAAATTTGAATAGTAATCTATGGCGATAACGAAAGTGGTTATTCCTGCTGCGGGTTTTGGTACTCGCTTTCTTCCTCAAACCAAAGCGATGCCGAAGGAGATGCTTCCGATAGTCGATAAGCCAGTGATCCAATACGTAGTTGAGGAAGCAGTTCAAGCAGGTATCGCAGATGTTATTTTAGTAACAGGTTCAAATAAACGAGCAATCGAGGATCACTTCGATGCTCCTGACGAAGATCTCTTAAAAAATCTCAATCAGGGCGGGAAAACCGAACTTATCGAAGAGATAAAAAAAATATCCGAGATGGCGAATTTTATTTATGTTCGCCAAAAAGGGCCCTATGGAAATGCTACCCCAATTCGTTCCGCACAACATGTAGTTGAGAATGAACCGTTTCTAGTCTTATGGGGAGATGAATTTGTGATCGCTGAGCCTTCACGTGCAAAACAGCTGATAAGCTCCCATGAAAAATATCAGGCGCCTATTTTAGGAGGTGTTATCAAGGAGGAAGCGGACGATTTTACAAGATACGGGTATGTGAAGGGGACAAAAGTTGAACCGAATGTGTGGAAAGTCGAAGGACTTGTTGAGAAACCAGGTCAAGATAATGCTCCTTCCAATTTGGCAATTGTCGGCGGGTATCTCCTCACTCAAGATATTTTTCCTGTTTTAGAAGCTCAACAACCGGGAAAAGGGGGCGAATACTATCTTCTTGAAGCAATAAACGTTCTTGCGCAAAAAACACCGGTTTATGCGATTGAGATTCAAAATGGAAAATACTATGACACCGGAAATAAGCTCGAATACATGAAGACCGCAACGGAACTTGCGCTCAAACATCCTGATATTAACGGGCCCTTCGTAGAATTTTTAAAATCTCTGAACCTGTAGAAGTCAGGTCGCTTTCCCTTGCATAATCGGCCTCTCGCTGCTAAAATTTTCTAATGGATAAAGCAATTCCCAGTGTTTCTGAAATTAAGCGCTTATTTCAAGCTGGGCTTCATTTGGGGCATAAAAAAAATCGTCTCCATCCGAAAGCCAAACAATTCGTTTATCGTGTAGAAAGCGGCGTCTCTATAATCGACTTAACACAGACCGCGAAACAGCTTACCGAGGCAAAACGATTTGTTTCAACGTTAGCAAAGGAAGGAAAAACTCTGCTGACTGTGGCAACAAAAAAAGTTGCCAGTCTCCATGCGGCGGAACTTTCCAAAAAATACAGTCTTCCTTACGTTACTGCTAAGTGGCTTCCAGGTCTTTTGACAAATTTCGATACGGTCATAAAAAATGTGAAAAGACTTGAAAATCTCAAGAAAGAAAAGGAAGAGCACTCATGGGAGAAACTAACGAAACATGAAAAAGGACAGATTTCAAAGCGAATTGCACGCTTGGAGAAGTTTTATGGTGGAGTATCATCTCTTACGAGAAAACCTGATGTTTTGTTTGTCGTGGATATCCGCAAAGAGCGAAATGCCATTTTTGAGGCGCGAAAAGCTGGGATTCCCGTTTGCGGCGTATCAGATACCAATGCCGACCCAGAAGTTATCGAATATCCAATCGTTGCCAACGATGACTCCCCACAAGCAGTTGAGTTTTTGATCTCGGAAATCATAGAAGCCTATGGCAAGGCTCACCGTAAATCCGAAACACCGAAAAATGAGGTTAAAGGTTAAGGTAAGGAAGCCGGTTTGGGTTAGGAAGTTGGGTTAGGTGTCATTCCCAACTTGATTGGGAATCCAGACGTTCTGGATCCCCGCTGGAGTTTACCCCGTACACTGATACGGGGCGGGGATGACATAGGGAACACCAACTTCTTTACCTAACTTCCATACAGGCTTCCTAACCCTTACCTTAACCTAACATCCTGTAAAATTAGGATTTCGGATTTTTCCTTATGGTGGATTACAATGAACTCAAAAAACTACGGGAGGAGACTGGCGTTTCTTTTTCTCTCTGTAAAAAAGCTCTTGAGGAAACGGCAAATGACGTTGCAAAAGCAAAGGAAAAACTTAAAGAGTGGGGCAAGCTCCGAGCAAAAGAAAAAGCTGGATCGGTTACCTCCGAAGGCGCTCTTTTCAGCTACGTCCACCACAATAACAAGGTCGTATCTCTTGTTGAAATCCAATGCGAAACAGATTTTGTATCAAAGAATAATGAGTTTCAGCAGTTTGGGAAAGAAATAGCCATGCAGATAGCGTCCTCGCGTCCGAAAGATGTGAAAGCACTTCTTGCACAAGAATATAATCGTGACCCGAGTAAAAAAATAGAGGACCTCTTGAAAGAAAACGTTCTTAAATTTGGAGAAAATCTAAAGATAGTACGATTCGCTCGATGGGAGTTGGGAGGAGAATAATATACTATGGACTTCGTCTCCGAATTCAAAGGTCTATCTGAAAAAACCATTCTACAACTTAAGGAAGATCTGAAGGTTCTTAGGACAGGTCGTGCAAATCCCGTGCTGGTTGAAAACCTCCCGGTTTCTACGTATGGCGGGCAGACAACATTGAAACTCATGGAAATGGCAACAATCACGACAGAAGGTCCAGTCGACCTTCTCATCGTTCCGTTTGATCCATCGACAATCGCGGATATCGAAAAAGCCATCCTTGCCTCAGCGCTTGGACTTAGCGCCCAAGTACAAGGTACAAAAATTATCGTTAAGGTTCCTCAATTATCACAAGAACAACGTGAAAAACTTAAAAAGGTTGTCAGTCAAAAAGTAGAAGAACGAAAAGAAATCATACGTAATCACCGAGACGATATGCGAAAAAAGATTAGATCACGCCTTGAGAAAAAGGAGATCACCAAAGATGCCAAATTTAGATTTGAAAAAGAGTTGGATACCGTTACGCATTCTTACATGGATGGAATACAGAAAATAAGAGAAAATAAGGAAAGAGAGATTATGGAAGTTTGAGAAATTCTATCATGGCAGTCGTTGTCTTTTTGGCTATTCTCGCTCTTCTTATTCTTGTCCATGAGTTTGGACATTTTCTTGCTGCAAAAAAAAATGGTGTTCTCGTTGAGGAGTTTGGGATTGGATTTCCTCCCCGCCTTTTTGGCATAAAAAAAGGAGATACGCTTTACAGTATCAATGCGCTTCCGATTGGTGGCTTTGTGAAAGTCTATGGTGAAGAATACCATGAAGAAGAAACCAAACCCGTTGATAGAAGATTGAGAGATCGCGCCTTCGTTTATAAAAAGCCCTGGCAAAAAGCAGTAATCATCGCATCAGGAATCGTCGGAAATTTCTTACTTGCTTGGGTTCTTATATCATTCTTGTTCACCCAGGGCGTTCCAACGCCAACAAATAATGTCATTGTCGAACGCGTACAGTCTGGTTCGCCAGCAGATAAAGCAGGACTCTTGCCACAAGATGTTGTCACTAAGATTATTTTGAATACCAAGACGTATCAAATCTCAAGCTCCTCCGACCTCATAAAGCTTAGCCGCGACTTTGCAGGAAGAAGTATTACGCTCGTTTACATCCGAAATAAGGTTGAGAAAACAGCGATTCTCGTCCCTCGAAAAGAACCTCCCCAAGGACAAGGTCCTCTTGGAGTGGTTATCACATCGTTTGTTGAGAAAAAGTATCCCTGGTTTCAGGCGCCTTTTTTCGGGCTTGCCCACTCATTTGCTATCACATACCGGATCGTAGTTGAACTATCAAAAACTCTCTTTCAACTTATGACACTGCAAAAACCGAGTGTTGATGTGGCAGGACCAATAGGTATCGCACAATTCACAAGCCAAGCGATAAAGTTTGGAAAAAACGCGGTTCTTGAGCTTACCGCCCTTCTATCGCTTAATCTTGCGGTCATCAATATTTTTCCATTTCCTGCTCTGGATGGAGGCCGACTTTTATTTGTCTTGTATGAGTGGACAACGAAAAAAAGGATAAATAAGCGATTTGAACGATATGCAAATTTATTTGGTATGATTGTACTTTTGACACTTGCCTTTATAATTTCTATTAACGACATCGTAAGATTATCACGATAACGATGATAAAATACCGTGCAATAACGATATCCGGCGAGGTTGCGGTTGGCACTTCAACTCTTGCAAAAAATCTTCAACAAATTCTTGGATGGAAATATATCAATGTTGGTGATATCCAAAGAAAGTTCGATCGTAAAAACAATATCAACGAACATAAGCAAGGTGCCCGATCCCGAAGCAGCGACCATGAAAGAATGATCGATGCGACGACAAAAAAGGTTTTATCAGAAGAAAAAAATATTATTTATGAAGCTTGGCTTGCTGGTTTTATGGCGCAAGGAATTCCTGATATTTTCAACGTACTTCTCATTTGTTCAAATGATGCAATTCGTGTTGATCGAATCGTAAATCGGGATAATGTCGGGATCCAAGAGGCAAAAGATTGGATTAAACAGCGTGAGGAAGAAAATATTCCAACCTGGAAAAAGCTTTACGGAGATCACGATTTTTTTGATCCAAAGTACTTTGACCTTGTAATTGATACCTATTCTTCAGGGCCTATGGAGACCGTTGGAAAGGTTCTTGATAAGATAGGGTATCGCAACGACAAACC
>JACOYT010000050.1 GCA_016181725.1 Candidatus Roizmanbacteria bacterium
TGCAAAAGGATGCACGCCGATACCGCCCACATCCACTGGATATTATCTCGTGCAAGAAAGCTGAAAAAGATGATAAGAACTATCCACACCAAGCCAAGCCAAGTGAGGTGGTAGGTCTGGATAAAGCGGGGGATCTTATCAACGTAGCGGTCAATAAATTGCTTCTCAATGTCTGATAAAAACGTTGCGCCTTTTTTTAAGTGCCCTGCAAAATCCTTCCGATCGACCATCATCATGATGTTATTATACCTTCAAAAATGCCTTTTAAGGAAAGATGTTTTTGTAATTTTAAGAAGCACCTGACCGTGTCACACCGCCGCGGTGTGATTTTTTGGCTTGGGGGCCGCTAGGAGGCTCTAACTTACGTCCCTTCTCCTTTTTCCTGGTCGCGGAGCTCAAGGTCGATGCTTACGTCGGCGGCAAGGGAGAAAACTTTGGCAATCCCATAGACCAATAAACCGCTGAAACGGGGAAAACGCTGTACAAACAAAGTAATTCCTGCTCCTTCTGCGGTTGAGGAAAGCAACATCGTGCTTAAGACAAAGTGCTTGTAGTACTTATTCTTAACCCCCTCTAAACGCTCCGAGTCCGCAGCAAACGCAACAGCCGTTGGGAAGATGGTTTTGAAAAGTGCTATTCCTACCTTATATCCGCGATCTTTTGAAAAATCCCGCTCTCTTTCCATAAAAGGTCTTTATTATACCAGAAAGATTTGAGAGTCGGACTTTTTATTCAGCGCTTGAAGGTGATTTTGCGCGCAATGATAAGAAGTAGAAAAATGACGACGGCAATTCCAAAAACGACAGCTGTTAAATCTATAGACCTTGGATCTATCATTATCTATGCTTCTAATAAACTTATTGAGATGTATAAACAAAGTATACCATAAAGAGAATGGTTTATGAGATTGAAAAATACCGGAGTGGAAATAAAAGCTCCTATAAACCAAGCAACGGCCATATTCGAAAAAAAGTTTGCCAACGATTTTGCTTGTTCCTTATTTAAAACAATATTCACAAGAATCTACTATACGAAGAGGTTAGATTTCTGTCAACGTATTATAAGCGACAAAATTTTAAATTAGGCTGTCAGAAAGACTCGGTTTAACGGATATCACTGCTTCTCCTACGCTTGCCGTATACGCTTTTTATCTTTCTTAACCCTTTGATTTCCTTAATGAAAAAGTCCACACCGTCTGATTCCAACTTGAGAAGCCCTCTATTGTCAAAAGCCAACATATCATCGTACGTCATATGCCCAAGATGAATCAGGAAATAACGCATGATTGCGCCGTGGGAAACGACCAAAACCGTTTTGCCTGAATACGCAACTGCAATTTCTCGCAAAAATGTGATAAATCTTATTACAGCCTCCTCATTGCTCTCCACATCTTCAGAGATCTTAAACCGATGCCGCTTGCGGTCCGTCATCTCATTCCATTTCTCAAACAGGCTATAATAATCATCTCGTTTTGCCCCTTCGTATTTACCAAAAAACTGCTCCCGAAGGACTCGAGTGGTCTCAACAGCCAGTCTCTTCTCAAGCGCGATAATATCTGCGGTTCTTTTTGCGCGAACCAGATCTGATGAAAAAATTGCATCAAAATGGAGCGTCTTGAAACGCCTCGCAAGCGCCTTCGCCTGCGCGATGCCCTTTTTGGTAAGAGGAGAATCCGAATGCCCCTGTATAATCCGCCTTACATTCCACTCGGTCTCCCCATGCCGGACAATATAGATTGTCGTAAGTTTCTGCGCCATCCCAAAATTATAGCAGAGCGCTACATCGCATTACACCGGCGCGGTGTGCCTTAAGACAGATACAGATCTTGACATCTTGTGTGTTTCAATTTAAGCTCTAAGTAAGAACACATGGCGAAAAAACCGGGTAAGAAAGGCGGTGGGTGTCTCAAAGGATGTCTTGTCTTTGTCGGAGTAATCATACTCCTCGCCCTTGGGATTAGCACTTTTGTAGGTCAGGAATGGAACCGCTCAGATGAAGCTGTCTTAAAAGGCTATCAAGCTCCCCCAGAAGTCGCAGATTTTGCTGAAAAAACAGGGATGAACGAAAAAGGGAAAGCGAATTTATATCGCGGTGAGCCAGTATTTCTTCAAGGGCAAGTGTTCAAAGATACATGTCTATCCAAGGGATTCCAAGGAGAACTCGCAGGAGGATGCATGTTGTCCGGACCTGTAAAAAGCCGTTTCGGATTACCCATCGCGGCAACGAGAATTTATCTGTTACAAATAGATGATCCTGAATTTATTGACCATAAGTATACAACCGCTGCCCACGAAATGCTTCACATAGTCTATAAAAGACTAGACTCAAAAGACAGAAAACGTATAGACGACCTGGTAGAAAAAGAGATTGCGAAACGTCCCGATGACAAAAATATTACAGCCCGAGTAGAAGCAATGAAACGACTGAAGAAAAATTATCAGGACGAGTTACATTCCCAGTTTGGCACCGTCTACGGAGATCTTTCACCAGAGTTGGAAGAACATTATAAGGAGTATTTCTCAGATCGCGGAAAACTTCTTGCTATTGTAGAACGTGATGGAATGACAAAACGTATGCGAAGACAAGATGAACTCGCCCAAGAGCTTTCAGAGCTCAACGGAAAACTTACAACAATGCAAGGTCAGCTTAACTCCTATAAAAGTTCAGGAGATGAATCTGGTTTTAATAGCCTTGCTCCGCAATTTAACCGTATGGTTAACCAGTACAATACAAGAGCGGCAGAAGTAAGACAGATCAATAGCGAGATGGTACAATTTTACCAGTACATCGACCCGGACTACAAGCCCCCACAAGAACGCAGTCAATAACTACATTTTCCAAACAGCCAACTGCCTAGAAATATTCTTGAAAACTTTACTCCTTGACAAGTATGTATACTTTATATATACTACGTATATATGAACACGGCAGTAATAAACATCAAGACAGAAAAAAAACTTAAGAAGCAGGTCCAGGGCATCGCATCCGACTTGGGGGTAAGTCTAAGCGCACTTATAAACGTGTATCTTCGGCAACTTGTGAGAACCCGCAGGTTAGAATTGGATTTGGGAGAAGAACCAAGCAACTATCTTAGGTCCGTCATAAGAAAAGCGAATGAGAATTACAGAAAAGGAAAGACTTCGCCTGCTTTTAGAACTGGGGAAGAAGCGGTAAAATGGCTTGAAAAACAAGGAGTATGAACATCCAGTTTGACCCAGACTTCATAAAAAGATTAAAAAAACTAGATATACGAATTAGGAAAAGCTTTAAAGAAGCTCTAGTCATCTTCACTAAAGATCCGTACACTCCTGAACTAAATAATCATCCTCTTAAAAAAGAGTGGGCTGGTTACAGAAGCATTGATGTTACTTCAGACAACAGAGCTATTTATAAGGAAATAAAAGAAGATGAAGAAATCACCGCGTATTTCGTTGCTATAGGAAGGCACGAAGAGCTTTATAAATGACTTCATTATTCATACACGACTTGAGGAGCGAATTTTGGAGGACATAAGAATCCGTAAGACTCACTACGTTCATCAACGGATTCTAATGCAGGGGTGGAGAGAATCCTTCGACTTCGCTCAGGACAGGCCGAACTCCCAAGCAGGGGTGCCTCGACTTGAACGAGGAACAGCTGTTTTGGAGACAGCTATGATACCGTTTCACCACACCCCCTGTTTACACTGCGCTTGTCAAGTGCGCATCCACCCCGAATTGAACCCCTCTTCGCTCTGTCGAGCTTCGAGGGGCAGGCGGGAATCTGCGTTCCCGGGGCGATTCGAACGCCCAACCAACAGCTCCGCAAGCTGCCGTTCTATCCAATTGAACTACGGGAACTTCGCCCCTCTGCTCCTTGACCGCCATAGCTTACAGCGTAGGCGGTTATCCAATTAAGCTATGGGTACAAAACTAACATATATTGTACCACTTCCTTCCTATTTAGCATGGTAGTATGTAGTATTGAGGAAAAATTCCTGTCAGAACAAGCTAATCAACATAATTTGTAGATTATCGTACGTTGACAAAAATCTAGCTTTCATTTAAAAATATTTCGCACGCAAATTGCTGCGCAACATATCCCACGGATCTATTTAACAAAGAAAAGAACCGCTTGGTTCAGTATTCTTTCTGGTATTTGTCAAAACCTTGCGTCCGGATGGTTTGCAGCTCTATTGGTTTCACCCAGTTTCCTCATATTCGGAACGAATGATTGGCTTCTTGTATTGACTCGGTCAATCCTTTTTGGTATATTTTTTATGCGAATCAGTTTGGCTGAAATTAAAATCGCTATGAATCCTGCTGATTTCTGGAGCATTCTAACGAGTGCGCAGGTATCAACTGCGTTGGTATTGATTGCTATCTTTCTTGGTATTCTCGTTATGAGAAAGTCTTAAGACGCCTCAAAACCACAACTTAAAACTAAAAACTTTTACGTTTTACGCTGTGGTTTTGCGCTTTGCGCTTTACACTTTGCGCTCTTATGAGATACAAACTTGCTCCTGATATCAAGAAAAAAATTCGACAACTTGTAAAGTCGCTCAATCTCACCCACGTCAAGGCGAAAAACGTCCACTGTATCCGATCGTATGATGCGAAAACCCGCGCGTACGCGCGAATTTGGGGAATGGCAAAGCTGTTTAAGGAGGTTGTCGGTATCGAGCCGCACTACATCATCGAAGTAAACGCAAAGAGATTTGATAAACTATCCGAACGTGAACAGATAAAAACGCTTATTCACGAGCTAATGCACATCCCAAAGACATTCTCCGGTGCCCTTCTCTCACACCGAAGTCGCTACCACAAAATAAACGACCGTGAGATTGAAAAAATCATGCAAGCGTTAAAATGATGCGTGTTGGCAACTCCATCCATGGTAGGTTTAGGATTCAAAGAGTATGGATCCACACAAATAATGCCAGAAAGCGAAGATACCAATTTTTTGCGACTCCTCAAATCCTAAACGGTAGATCGATGGGTGACGCGACTGGAAGGGTTCCCGACAGCGCGCACTCCGACATATTGTCGGAGGAGCACTGGCGGGAGGGAAAGTCGCGGCAGGACCCATCGATCTACCGCCAAATTCGGTATCGAGCCAGCTACTATTCTTCTGATTGCGAAGGTTGTTCAGCCTATTGCTTTTGAAGTTCTTGTAACAGTTTTTCTGCATCTTGCGTTGTCTTCTCATCCAACCCCCCAACGCCAGGGACTCCCATCAGATAGATGTCCTGCCCTTGGGGTACATCTTTTGTTGGTGAGGGTGCATTGATTGAGATATTTTCATACGCAAAGGTAGTTTCTGTCACGGTCCCGTCTTTCGTCTGCGAGATCATTTTGCGAAGAATAAAGTCTCTGTCATCAAATAAAATGTATTCGGTAACCTCGGCGAAGTCCGGATTTACCATTTCATATTTGAAACAGGTACGAGAGTCACACTGCTCTTTCCCAACTTTCTTATACGCAATCTTGCTTTCTTCGCGCTCAAGTTGCTTTTTTATTTCCTTCGGATCATACTTTTTCTCCGGCTCATCGCCCTCACCGTCCTCCTTCTTTTGCTCTTTTGTCTGCTTCCACCACTTCCCGTCTTTCTGATCTTTAAGATACACCGTATTTCCGATCATTATGGTATTATAGGTCTCCTTACCATCGGCCAGGATGACAAAATGGCTCCTGTCTTCTCCTTGGGTTTCTGAAACAACCTCGCTTACCGCCTTTGCCGACTTGTCTTTGGTAACCGATTTGAAGGATACACCTCCTTTGAAATAGTCTCCTGAAAGGGCCCGGTTTATGTATTTGCAAAGGTCGGGATCATTGTATTTGCAGTTTGGGTTAAGACCGATGCCGCCTGGGAGAGAAATGCCGGGAATCGAGGGGGCTTTACCGCTTCTTTGAAGAACAAAGTATCCGCCAACCAAAACCACTGCAGCGATAACTATCGCAACAATTGGAGAAAACCCCTGCTCTCTCTTTCCTCTCATGAATAAAGAGAATACTACATAAAAGAGCACTGCTTGTCAACGGAAAAATGCGGGAGCTCGACGGATTGGCCTGGCTAGATGTCTTTTCGCCCTCCCGTGGTTGTTTTGGAAAGCACGAAAGAAAAGAGAAAGAGGCGAATATATCAATTTTTTGCGACTCCTTAAATCTTAAACGGTCGATCGATGGGTGACGCGACTGGAAGGGTTCCCGACAGCGCGGACTCCGACGTATGTCGGAGGAGCACTGGCGGGAGGGAAAGTCGCGGCAGGACCCATCGATCTACCGTAACATTCGATATCGAGCCTCTTTATCATTGATTGCCCCAAAATTCCCCTTTTCAAACAACCCTTTATCCTTTATTATTAAATTCTCATGAATAAATGGCTGCTTATTCTTTTTGGGGTCGCGTTCGGCGCGATCTTATTTTATTTCATAAAGGTCAATCAAAAGATATCCCAATTCTATGAAAAAATTTACAAACCGAAAAATAATCACGTCCGGCAAGAACAGCTTCCTTCCCCTGAAAAGACCGCGTTCAACATCCTTCTTCTGGGATATGCAGGAGGAAATCATGAAGGCGCATACCTCACCGACACCGTGATGGTTGCGCATGTGGATTTCAAGAAAAAGAGAGTGGTTTTGGTCTCTGTCCCCCGCGACGTCTGGGTGAAAATCCCAACAAAATCCGGCGAATCCTTCCACGGCAAGATAAACATTCTCTACCAGATGGAGCTTTTCCCAAAAGACTATCCCGATGTAGCATCGAAAAATGTGGTGACCCGCGTAGTCTCTTCGGTCACCGGGCTTTCGATTGACTACTATGCCTTGCTGGATTTTGTAGGGTTTAAACAGGCGATTGATGTCTTGGGGGGTGTAGATATTGAAGTCCGGCGTTCCTTTGAGGATCCCCGCTACCCCATCGAGGGGAAAGAGAAGGATCTCTGTGGGAAGGACGAACCATTTGCAAAGATCGAGAAGTACCTTTCAGAAGAGCTCTCACTTTCAGATGAAAAAGAATCCACGCTTTCTGCAGAACGCGATGATCTTTTCAAAAAGAACCCCGATTTAGAAACCTTTTTTAAGGATATCACGGATAATCCTCCTGCGGCGTTTCCCTGCCGATATGAGACGATTCAGTTTGCTGCAGGACCCAATCATATGGATGGCGATACCGCTCTAAAATTTGCACGTTCGCGCAATGCGCCGCAGGACGGGGGGGACTTTGGCCGCGCCAAAAGGCAGCAGCAACTTATCGAGGCGGTCAAGGAACAGGTTCTTTCAATCGGCTTTATCCCAAAGGCAATCCCCTTCCTAGATTCTCTGGAGGATCATGTGGCAACCGATATTCCGCTTGATCAGATGAAGAAGTTTCTTGCCGAAGCAAACCGGGGGAATGATTACAAAATCACAAATCTCGTATTAACCGATAATGAATATCTGAAAGGCACGCGCTCCGAGGATGGGCAGTTTATCCTCATCCCTGAAGAAGGCGAAGACCGCTGGGGCAGGGTGCAACGCTGGATCAAAAGCGCCATAGCCGGCATCTCCCCAACACCCAAAAAATCGAGCGCTCCCTGAAATTACACCGCCGCGGTGTAATTTAAGTTTATAAAACAGTGTCTAGTGCACGCAAGTTAGAGTGAAAGTTGCCTTATTTGAAGAGGTCGAGTTTGGAGCTGTAATTACAATTTGCTTCCAACGATTATTGCTCGAGCCAACATTCCAACTGCTTGGCTCTACCTTCTGCGTACCTGCTTCGTCAAAATTCAAAACCCTGTCCGGATTTGATGAACCATCACTTCTTGCCCAGTGATACGTGACACTTCCTGCCGCATTTACCGTTATAGTGCCTGTGAAGTTGAATTTTTTGGGGCACTCACCATTGAAATTTGAAGGATCAACAGATGCAGAAGCGCCTGTCACACTAAAGACTACTGGTGTTGGGGTTGGGGTTTTGGAAGGGACGAGTGGAGTCGTTGGAGTTGGTTGTTCCTGTGTAGAAGCTTTCGTATCTGTTGGTTCTTCTGTTTGAGCAGGTGTTGTTTTGGGTGATGGGGTTGGAGAAAGTTTGCTTTTAGAACTCTTTGATTGAGAGTTTAAGTAATAGAATCCTCCGAAAACAAGCAGTACAAAAACTACCATTGTTACTATTGAAATTCCTTTATCTTTGAGGTTGGGTTCTTTAGGCGAATCAGCATTTTTCATTATCTTGATGCTATTATACCACACCCCCAGTCGGATAGACTTGTAATTGCATAAACTTCCCGCTGAAATCCAGCACTACAATTTATTAATAAATTGTAGTGCCAAAGCCATGGTCAACCGCGGCGGTTGGACAATGGTTGGACAATGGGCATCTTTCACTTCTCTATTTTGACACCTCTGTCAATGAAAAAAAAGAGGTAGTTTCTTTAAATACACGTTGGAGGAGGGAGTCGCGTATGAAAGATGATGCTTTCGTCTTGAAACTTTCCGGCTCTCTCCTCTTTGCGAAAAAAGGGCTGGACGTGAGTTTTATCCAAACACTTCACGAGTTTCTCCGAAGACAAGCTTTTGAAAAAGGATTTCGCTTCTTCCTTGTTGTTTCAGGAGGACCGCTCTCCCCCTTGTATCGGGATGCGGCGGTTTCCATCGCGGGTCAGCGGCTCACGCGACAGCATCTTCGTATGCTTGAGGTTCACCCCTCCCGCCTCAACGCGCATTTCCTGCGGATTCTTTTTGCAGATATCGCCCACCCCGTGGTCATCGAAAACTACGAGAAGATCCAGAAACCAAAAAAACCTATCGTGGTTTTTGCAGGATCTCCATCTTCTTTCTCAACCGACCATGATGCCGTATCCATAGCCAAAGACTACAACATTCAAAAAGTCATAAAGCTCGGCGCGGCCCGATACATCTATAATAAGGATCCCCGCAAATACAAAGACCCAACTCCCTTTAAGAAACTCTCATGGCAGCAGTACCGGACAATGATCGGGGGAAGATGGATTCCCGATAGGGTTGCCCCCTTTGACCCGATGGCTGCCCGCGCTGCCGGACGCGCAAAGCTTAACCTTTACTATGTTCTGGGAAAAGATATCGAAAATCTTCGCCGTCTCCTTAAGGGAGAGAAATTCCGCGGGACGACGGTAGCGTAGGATTTCGCTGCTCCTTTGATCTATTTCTCCCTACGCCTTCTTTTTAATTCTTCTATTTCCGCTGTTGTTTGAAGCGTAGCTGAATTCTGTGCCTGTAAAAGATCTTTTAATGCATTGAGTTCATCTAAAGAAGATCTCTCCATTCCTAAGAATTTAATACTATCACGATAGAATGGCGCTCGATTAAATGTTCTCGTTCTCCTTGGTCTATCAAACAATCTGTGGACATCATCATCCCAAAACCTCTCCTCTTCATAATATTCCACTAAAGGAACCCGATCAGAGCGCTTTCTTATGCGAAAGCATTTAACAAGGTTATATTTATCTCTCTCATCGTAAAAACGCTCTCTAGTGGCGCGATATGATAAATGTATCTCAACATACGTTTTGGAACCTCTGGTTTTATACGGCAATCGCATTATTCTTCCAATGATATGTTTGTCTGCAAAAACAATTCCTTCCAAGCCTGCTTGCTCATAATATTTTTCATTCTCTTTCGCGAGTTCAAACAACTCATCAATCTTTTCCCACACAGTATGTAAGGACTCTCTTTGTCTCCGCTTTTCTTCCTTTGTCAAGTCATATATGTTTAATCTGTTATTTGGGTTAACTTTTTGAATAATAGCAAGCGCCTCCTGAAGCTCCTGCTCTGTTGCTTTATTTGATTCGTATTCTAATGCTTGAGCATCAACATTTCGCACATATGACTTGTCTCCAAGCCTAAATACCTCCCACCCGGTTACCATCTCATTAGAGTCCTGTATTTTTGCTTCAAAACTTCTTTCAGATTGTACATCTGTTTTAAAATCTGATTTTCGTACCGATACCGTATGGACTGGATAATAATACAAGCTGTCTCTGTTAAATGCAGGGACATTATCTATGACTTTTACTGAATAAAACTCTTTATACAATCGCCTAATCGAGCGTCTACTTTTATACACTTGGACTATCACATTGTCGCTGTCAAGAAAATACCGATGTAACGCCCTTTTCTTCGCGAGCTTATTAACAGTTCCTATAAAAGATGCTATCGTGTTTTCCTGAGGTGGAATCATGTCTGGGCGCATTGCTTCCTTGGTTGCTTTTTCTCTCACAACTCTTTCATTCCTAAGCTGTTTATTGTAATCGTAAATTGAGTGTACTGTAGCAGCTCCAAACACAAATATGCCGGTTGCTGAAAAAAGTAGTCCAACCGGTGTTGGATCCGGAGTATTGGGGGTTTGTTCATCCAACATGGCTAGATGGGTTCCCCCATATATAAGCATTAAACCAGCTGCTTTCAGTAGCGGATTTGCATATGGAAAATCATCCGGGCGATGTAGTGTGCTTTTTATAAATTTCTTTAATCTTTCTCGATATTTTGGGTTTTCTGGAGCGCTCTCAACCATTTCGAAATTATACCATAGCCGCTCATCATTGCAATTTACTTCTTTCTCTGGAGAAGCGCTGCTGCCTTTTTCCAGAACTCCTCGACACCGTTTGGTTTTATCTCATCGGCGTACTGATCATTGGGATTTGGGATGACGCAGCAGGTCATCATAGCTTTGAATATCCCTTCATTCAGACAAAACATGATAAAATCCGAGGCAGCCTCCGGCTTTCTCGGCAGCTCCACCCCCCTCCACCCAACCGCCTGCTCAAGAAACTTCCTCCCATCGGAATTGGAAAGACCGGTCCCTTTGGTAGCCTGCTCCCACAGCAGTCGTTGCTCATCGGTCTTGGGAATGAGATTGTGTCTTCGCAAGAAAACCAAATTGTCCTGTTCCTGCCGCCCAACCGGTGAGGTTAAAAGAAGGATCGAGCCACCGATCTGGGTCGGGTTAACCAGCGCCTTAAAAGACTGCTCGCTGGGTTTTGTTATCTCCAATGAGACAACTTCTCTCCTATAGACTTCCTCATACATGTCAACGAGAGCGCGATCTTTATCTGACGCATGAAGATCTACGAACGGATATTTCGTTACTTTCTTCAGAAATGTCTGAGTGAATGGAGCTTCTTTGGAAACGACATGAAAAACAAAGCGAGGCGAACGCTCGTGTAAAATCTCGATCAACCGCTGAAAAAATTTTGTCCCAACTGCAGCCCCAGAGATCGGAATTAGTATATCGACGTTTGACTTATCGTGCGGATCAACCTGCATATATCGGCTTTCATACCGGCCCGCGTCCAAAGAGTCGCTTAAAAAGGGGCTTACCGGGTAGGGGGAAAACTCGGTCGGAACCGCATCTAAACCAGCGCGTTGAGCATAAGCGTAGAGCGCCTTTCTCGTATATTCGCTTGGCGCAAGTATCAAATCGGCCTCCTCAACGTACCACGCCTTCATCGGACTGTCATCGGTCACCTGAACGACAAGTATGATCGAAACGCCGGTTTCTCTCTCTATCCTTTTTTTTACTTTCGCCAGTTGATGGGCTAATCCCATATGGGTTGCAACCACGAGCATCGTTTTTATGGTGTTTTTTGCATGAGAGATCAGTTTCATCATCTCTTCATATACCGTCTCTGCTCTTTTGCGCAGGAAACCGCGATATAATCTGGTAAAAATCTCCTCCTGCGCCCCCTTCTGTCCCCACTCGAATAGCTCGCGGGCGACGGGGTGGATGCTTATAAAGCGGTGAAGATAGGTGAGCGAGGTTTCTTCCGCACCCAAAACCATGACGTTTGCGTCTTTTGGGAGGCCGTGGCGGAGGGCATCGGCGACGCGAAGATGGCCTAAGCCGGCTGGCGCATAGGTAATTAGGATAAGAAGCGATGGATCCGAAAGCACGTTTTGACTTCGACCCATATGTTTTTAATATACAGGAGAAGCGACGTTATTTCTTCGGTTTTTTATCTCTTCGTTTTCGAAGGATACGAAGGGCAGCTTTTACATGCGACATCGCAGAGCCGGGCAAAGCATCCCGATCTTTCCGATCCATTTCGACAATCCTTATGTCGCACCGGGTCGGTGCAACTTGGCCTTCCACAATAGGCCGTTGTCAACCTCGTAGGTTGCCGGGCATTATTCCAAGTCGGAGAGGTCTTGTTTAACAAGGTAAGGGGCAAGCTCGTCCAAAGGCGCTTTTTTGAATCTCTCAAGTGCGCCCCTTACCGTCACATTCTCAAGATCGATCTCGGCAACACCGGGAATTCTATAGACAGTTTCGTAGGGAAGCTGAAGCTCTTCAGGCTGTGTTTTATTGTATTTCTCAACATCGGTCAAATATTCGTCTGTCCCAACTGTGAAAATAAACACCTCGTCTTCTCTCTTCATTGAGATGTCCATCACAACGACTCTTCCTTTTCTCCGGGAAACTGCAATCGGCATGAACGAGTCGTCGAAGATCTCCTCTTCTTTATCATCTTCCGGTTTCAGTTTTTTTTCTCTCATGTACCTCCTCCCCGTTTTTTGATGATTTGCGTGATGCTTTCTGTTGATAATTCTGCCAAAACATGTTCTTGGCGCGCCTTGTCACAAACAGCCAAACGTATTATAACAGGTTTTCCGCCGATATCTGGGAATCGCATAAAATATGCTCGCTGTCCGCTTTCATTTCCAGTAACCTGAATTGGACGGCTTGTTCGGGCATATTCTATTGGACGCACAGCAGGATGATGTTTGTCTCGAATAAATCCAGGAAGCACGGTGTGAAGCATATTATCAACGACGCGATTTCTTCGCTCGTCAAGCTGATTGGCCGCCTCCAACAACCTTTTTCCCCGAACCGCACTTCCTAAGAAAAAACTTCCTCCTCCTCTAATCTCAACGAGGAATAGCTTTATTGCTTCTTCCTTTTCAGGCAGCCACGGTAGTTCATCTTTCGTAATCTTCAGCTTTCTCCCCCTTCTCACCTTTTCGTATCCTGCGGGAATTCCTTTTGTCTCTGTGATTACATCTACCATCTGATTTTATTTTAGTATACACTGTAAATATGCGAGGGGGGGCGGCCGCAAACGGGAAATTACAAAAGACAAGAAAGAAAGCCTGCGACATCCTGTTTTCAAATTCAGATAAGGTGTGGAGAAACGGCTCTGCTGTAAGAAGAACTGTCCCCTCAAGAGAAAACTATACGCATCAATGGCTCTGGGACTCTGCAACCTGCGCGATGGGCCTTATTCATGTTGATCCACAACGTGCATACGATGAGGTCTACTCTGTTCTTTCTGGCCAATGGAAAAATGGCTTCCTCCCCCATATTATTTTTGACCCAAAAAGCACTGGTTACTTTCCGGGGCCCAAGGTGTGGAAAACCGAAAAATACTCGCCGAAGGGCGTCCTTACCTCTGGTATAACGCAGCCTCCTCTTGTCGGATTTAGCCTCTGGTACTTATACCAAAATGCACCCAACAAGAAGGGGGTAATTGAATTTCTCAAAAGCGTGCTCCCCCAGGTAAAAAAATATCATGATTTTCTTAAAACATATCGAGATTCGGAGGATAGCGGTCTTTTGACGATCGTTCATCCTTGGGAGGGCGGATGCGACAACAGTCCCCTGTGGGATAGCCCTTTAACACAGATAGAACTTGATGATGTCTTAGACCGCCTGAAAAAGCTTGTTGATTCAAAAAGGAGCGATCTTAAGATCGGAAATCACAATCACAGGCCGCAATCCGCGGATTACCATCGGTATATATATCTTGTCGATCTTTTTAAAAAAACAGCGTGGAATCAGGAAAAAATGGTTAAAATCTCTCCTTTTGCGGTAAAAGACGTCCTTTTCAACAGCATCTGGTGTATGTCAAACGAGGCGCTTGCAAACTGTTTTCGTATGCTAAACCAGCCTAAGGAAGCCAAAAAATACGAGGGCTTGGCAAAGCAGACACGAAAGGCGCTCATGGGCTTGTGGAGCAAGAAGGAGAAACTCTTCTTAGACGTCGATGTTTCTCATGGGAGAAACAAACCGATTCTTGAAAATACGATCGGCACCTTTGCCCCGCTTCTTGCGAAGGCAGTAACATTGGATCAACTACCCTCTCTTATCACGCGGCTCACCGACCCCACGCAGTATTGGACCGATTCCCCGGCTCCAACAACAGCCGTCAACAGCCCGAAGTTTGATAAAGAACGCTACTGGAGAGGGCCAACCTGGCCCATCACGAATTTTTTTCTCATTTACGGACTCCAAAACTATATAAAATATCCG
>JACOYT010000051.1 GCA_016181725.1 Candidatus Roizmanbacteria bacterium
ACTACAATTTAGTAAGAAATCGAAGTGAGGGGGCTCTTGGAGGAAAATACCCAAAAAGTTACACCTCGGAAGTGTAACTTTTTGGGTGTATGTTGAAAGGTATAAAAGACTGTAGGATCGTGGTATGTTATTCTTCGATTGCCGAAGCGACTTCAACGGTAAACCAATATTGTTTTTCTATTGCTGAAGATTTCAATGGGACTTTAATTGTAATTGTATCACCGCCTTTTATCCCCGTTTCATAAGTGTAATAGCGTGTATCTTTTATGGGACCGCTCTGATCATCTGTATAAGTTACTTTAAACTCTATATTTTTCGCCGTTGCGTAATGATTGTTTCTTACAACTGTCTCGACATAGCCGTCCCAACCAGGCTCTCCCGGTACCCCGCGAGTTGAAATAATTTCCAATTCCGATATAGGAAATTCTTTAGGTGCTTCTGTTGGGGAGGGCGTTGGTGCTTCGGATGGTACTTCTACCTCTCCATCTGACGTAATAATCCACGTTTTTCCTGTCCAGCGATCTATTTTGTAGGTAACACCTCCAGAGCTTTGAAGATAATATCTGTTTGCATTGACTACCCACCCAACGCCCAAAAAGATAACAAATAGAATAAATACGAGGACAAAAATTATATTATGAGAAATTGAAATCTTAAGTTGTCTGGAGTTTCGCTTCATAACGTGATTATACAATTTTTCGATACAAAACTCGTTTGGAAACGGAAAATTTGGTGCAGCTTCATCAAAAGAGCTTCATGTAGCCTACTTTCTCTTCGTACTTGACATTGTCACAAAGCTATGAAATTAATTTGTGGAATCGTCAGGCCACAATCCCGAAGGTCCTGAGCAGTTCGATTACACTCACTGTAAACTTCGTCGAAGGGCTACTTTTGAACTGAGCGTAATGATTGCCTCTGCAAGATATGCGAGGGTGATTTTAGAAAGAGATGCACTTTCACCCTGCTCTGCCATACAAGCATTATAATATACTCGCTATGAAACCGACAAAGAGACGCCTTGCGATCTTTGATGTTGACGGGACGATCTTTCGCTGGAGCCTGTTTATCGAGCTTGTTGACGGCTTTGTTGAGGAGGGAATTTTTCCCAAAAAAGCACATGAGGAGATCGGCGAGGATTATCAACTTTGGCTTGATCGCAAAATCCATTATGATATTTTTTTGCAAAAAACGATCGAAACTTATTTTAAATATCTTAAAGGGGCAAAGTATGTTGACGTGAAGAGGATTGCAAAAAAGATTATTGCCCAGAAAAAAGACAGGGTGTATCGGTTTACCCGAGATCTCATAAAAAGACTGAAGAGCAAAGGGTACTTTCTCTTGATAATCTCCGGTTCGCCAACCTATATCGTTGAGGAGTTTGCCAAGTCTTTTGGGTTTGACGCATGGTACGGATCCGAGTATGAGGTGAAAGAGGGACGATTTACCGGTGCCCCAGCAAACCGCGACGCAGCATTTGAGAAGGGAAAAGTACTTGAAGAATTCCTAGAAAAGTACAAAAACAGGTTTGATCTTAAAAAATCAATTGCAATAGGCGATACGACATCGGATATTCCGATACTTGAGGCGGTGGGAGAGCCGATCGCCTTTGATCCTGAAAAGAAGCTGCTTCTTCATGCAAAAGCCGAAGGGTGGAGGATTGTACTTGAGCGAAAAGACGTAATCTACGACATCAGGGAGTTTGATATAATTAAAAAAGTCTGATGATGAACTTTAAGTCCCCCTATCACCTGATTGGTATTATTATTGTCTCTATTTCATTGGGAGTGTTTTTTGCATTTGTTTCGTCAGATAAAGACGGTTCTGGTGTAAATCCTACACGTGCTGCAAAGTTTGCGCGCTTGAGTAAAAACGGTAATTCTTCCTGCTCGGGTGCATTTCAAGCGTCAATTCCTTCGATGTCAGATACTGCAAGAATTCAAGGTTCCTGCTGCAGTCCCATGAGCCTCCACCGATACAGCGAGCAGGTTGAAGGCCTTGTAAAATATAAGAATATAAGAGAAATTCCTTCTGATCCGTATGATATTGAGGCAAGACTTGCAAAACAGCTCCTAGCATATTACGACGACGAGCTTACGCCTACCCAGCAGAAAGCCTACGATTACGCAATGCAAAACTCAAGCGAAAAGGGCCCCTGTTGCTGCAGGTGTTGGCGCTGGTATGTATATGGGGGATTGGGGAAAGTCCTTATCAAAAAGTATAACTTTACGAAAGAAGAATTAACCAGAGTTTGGGATCTCTCTGATGGCTGCGGCGGCGACGAAGAACACCACCATGGATAGAATTTCTATATACAACAGCTTAGTTTTGAAATGTCTTTTGTGAAGGAGAGCGCTGCTAACTTTACTGCTTCAGAGAGGGTGGGGAACATCGGAAGGGAATTTGCCACATCGTCTATGGTTTTATTGTCTTTGATAAGCCAGATAGCTTGAGAAATAAGCTCACCGGCTTGAGGGGCAAGAATGTGAACCCCTAAAATAAGCTTGTTTTCAGGGTGAATTACCAATTTGATAAGTCCTTCTGTTTTCCTCATTATTATTGCTTTGGGAATATCGGCAAATGAGACTGTTCGGCAAAGACATCTTCCCAACATCTTCATCTCCTCATTCTCGGTTAAGCCAATGCCTGCAAGTTGGGGGTCGGTAAAGACGGTATAAGGAACAGTATTATAGTCAATTTTGTTTTTTGTTCCCTTCAAGGCATTTTCTGTGGCTAAAGTCCCTTCTCTTCCTGCCGACGGTTCTTGACGAAGGGGAAGATTGACAACATCCCCAACTGCAAAAATATGAGATTGTGAGGTTTGATAGTTCTCATTAACAACTACTGCTTGTTTGCTGTCAACCTCTACGCTTGCTTTAGGAAGGTCTAATTCTTTTGTATTGGGAGTTTTTCCGGTTGCAACAAGTATCTCCGAAGCCGACACTTCCTCCTGTTTCCCGTTGATTTCATATGAGACAGCCTTTTTGCCATCCTGCTTTCTGACTGCTTTTAACAAAACATTTGTTTTTATTGTTATTCCTTCTTTGCGTAGTATTTCCGCAAGGTGAGATGTTAGCTCTTTTTCACCTGGAGGAAAAATGGATTGATTCCGCTGTAAAATAGCAACTTTTGTCCCAAAGCGTGCATACATTTGAGCAAACTCAAGCCCTAATGCTCCAGCTCCTAAAACAATCAGTTCTTTTGGCTGTTTTTGAAGTTTGAGCGCTTCAATATGGGTAATATAGCCTGTTTCTTTGATGCCGTCGATAGGCGGAATGGTCGCGGTTGAGCCTGTTGCGATAATAAATTTATCTGCGGCGTATCTTTTTCCGTCTGCTTCTATTTCGTTTGCCGAGAGAAACTTTGCTCCGGCTTCAATATGAGTAACATATTCAAGGTTTTTTAGAACTTTTTCATATTTTTCCTCCCGAAGGCGTGTAACCAAATCAAGCTCATCAGAAACGACTTTTTGAAAATCAAAATTCTTAATCTCGATATCAATGCCTGGAATGTTGTGATTTTTGGCAAGGTGCATAACTTCCCCTGCAAAAAGGAGAGTTTTTGAAGGGACGCAGCCAACATTCACACAGGTTCCGCCAAGCGGCAGTCCCTCATTTACCAAAAGCGTCTTTGCATTAAGTTCACTTGCTTTTATGGCTGCCGCAAAAGCGCCGGCCCCGCCCCCTATTATGATAAGATCATATTTTTCCATAAGTTATTTAAGTGGCTTCCTATGAACTTTACAGCTTTCACATAGCCCATTTACTTTGCGAGAGGAGAAGTATAAAGATACAAGAAGAAGAATAATTGCGACAGAAACAACCCACCATTGATTTTTAAGAAGAAAGACGATGCTGCCGAAACCTAAAAATCCAAACAAAGCAATAAGACAAGCCGCACAAGTTGCTGTTGCCAAGACTGCAGCTCCCATACCAAGGTATCCCGTAGCTCCTCCTACTCCAACACTTGCCAACTTTGTTTTTGCTGAATAAGCGTTTCTAAAGATAAAAGCCTGCATAACGAGAAAAAGACTAACCAAGAAAGATAGAAGGACCGTAAGAATGTAATCGCGGGTTTTAAAGATGGAAAGCTGAAGACGTATGTTATTTCCTGGAATAGTCCAGATCTGAACCATGACAAAAAAGAGAAAGATAAGAGGGATAAATGACAAAAAAATGATAAGATAATCTTTTTTTGAAAGTATTGTTTTTCCTGCCAAGACGATATCTTTCATGGGCTTATGCAATAAATCCTTTTAGAGTTTTATTAAAAGCGTTATCTGCTAAAGAATAGTAAACCGTTTGGGCTTGTTTTCTTCTTTTAACAAGCGCAAGCTTGAGAAGTTTTTTAACGCTGTGAGAAACAACAGAGTGGGTCGTACCTAAAATCTCTGCCATGTCGCCAACTGAAAGCTCTGGATAACGGCAGAGTAAATAACAAATCTTCAAGCGTGTGGCATCACCCACCACCCCAAGTTGCCTCGCACATTCCAGAAGCTCTTTTTTATTCTTCAACGCCGCTTTTATATGGTGATATTTAACCATAGTGAAAATAATCTTTTATTACCTCTACGGCTTTCTCTCTTGTTCGTTCATTTGATTCGCGCGTATTGAAGGCCTGGTGAGGTGTAACAAGAAAGCTCTCCAGATGTACCAGTCCATATGGGTCTTTTGTTTTTTGAAATTCTGCCCCCTCAAAGTAATATCCATCGAAAGAAGCTCCGCTCAAATGCCCAGATTCTAAAGCGGATCTTAAGGCGGTAGGGTCTACTAGAGCTGCACGACTCGGATTTATCAAGTAAGCCCCTTTTTTCATCAAAGCAAGCCTTTCACTATGTAAGAAATTGCGAGTTTCTTCATTTAGCTGGAGATGAACGGTTACAATATCGCTTTCTTGAAGGAGCTCCTTAAGGGAAAGATAGGTTAGCTCTGCCTCTTTTTCTAAATTCTTTTTTCTCGTCCTTGACCAATATACAACATTCATGCCGAACCCGTCTCTCATTATGTGAGCTACTCTTACACCAATTCTTCCAAGGCCAATAATTCCTAAAGTTTTCCCTTGAAGCTCGAAGCTTTCTCTATTGTCCCACATGCCTTGTCTCAGTTTAGATGCTGCTTCGGGAATTCTTCTTGCGGTAGTTAAGATTAAACCTGCGGTCATCTCTGCTACGGCGTTCGTATTCATTCCCGGAGTATTTTCGATACGAACTCCTCTTTCTTTTAGTTTTTGTATTGCTTCTTGTGTGAAAAAAGTCTCCCATTCATCACCAAGAAAGAGGATAAGTTTCAGTTTCTTCGCCTCATCGACTACTTTGCCCGTTACTGTTTCGTCTCCACCAAGTACATAGACTTCTGCCTTTTTTAGGCTGTCAGTGAGTGCTTTTTCTCCCAAAAGTCCTGTTTTATTCTTCATCTCCACCGAAAGACCTTGCCCTCTTAAATCCCTCTCAAGCGCAACGAGCGACTGCTGGTCAAGAATAGAGCCGCTGGCAAAGATTTTTCTTCGGTCTGGGATTTCTTTCGACTCTTTCATTTTGTTTATCTCCTTTGTTCCCATGGAAATAGTATTTGAACAAACATTCAAATACTAACACGAGGATTCTTCTCTGTCAAGAGGTAATACAGCCGAAGATAAATTTTGGGTGTTGACAAATTTTGTTTCCTCATGTATTATCTATTAATCCAAATATTTAAATCTTTAAATTATGGCACAAAAACTTGCTGATATCTTCAAAGCTCTCTCTGATCCAACGCGAGTCTCAATCGTTCGCAAGCTCCTTTCCGAGAAGGAGGTATCGTGTCAGATGCTACGTACGCAATTTTCCCTCTCACAACCTGCTCTTTCGCATCATTTCAACAAACTCATTGATGCAAATATCATAACTGTTCGAAAAAACGGAACCTCACATTTTTACAGCATTAATAAGATATATCTGAAAAATCTCGGTATCGATATACAAAAAACGATTGAGAGAGGAGGGGAATAGGTATGGCATGGGATAAACTACCAGAAGACAGCGTCATTAAGGAAACCGAAAAAGCATTAAATGAAAACGGGATAAAGGCAATCGTGGTTGAAGATGGAGAAGAGGCAAAAAAGAAGGTTTTGGAGTTAATCCCAAAAGGTTCCCAAGTAATGACTGCCACCTCAACAACTGTTGATCAAATAAACCTTTCCAAAACAATCGATGAGGGAGAAGACTATGACTCAACCCGCAAAAAAATAATGTCGAAAGATCAGTCGGAAATGAGGACCCGTCTTAGAAGGATCAACGCGGCGGTTGACTATGTTGTAGGAAGTGTCCATGCGGTGACCGAAGACGGGAAGGTTCTCGTTGCTTCAAATTCAGGAAGTCAGCTTCCCTCATATGCCTTTGCTGCAGAAAAGGTGGTCTGGGTTGTTGGGGCACAGAAAATTGTAAAAAATGTTGATGAGGGGATAAAAAGAATTTATGAATACACGCTTAAACTTGAGGACGAGCGCATGCAAAAAGCGTATGGGATGGGAAGCGGCGTAAGCAAGCTCCTTATCATTAATAAGGAAATAAATCCTGATCGAATCACCCTTATTCTTGTCAAGGAAAAACTCGGTTTCTAAAAATCTTCCTTTGTACTTATAAGGCAGCAATCCAGTCGAAGATAAATTTTGCCCCAATCAGAAGCACCGCTGCCAAGACCACTTTTCTAAAGATTTCCTGTGGAATCTTGTCAACAATCTGTTTCCCCAAAAAAGAACCAGCAAAAGCCATAACAAAAAGAACCGGCAGATACCGGTAAAGCTGCGGCTTAAGAAATCCCTGTTGAAGATAAAGCGGGATTCTCGTTGCATCTACTGCTACCGCAATCACCGCCGAGGTTGCGATATACGTTTGTTTTGGGATACGAAATGCCGTAAAAAAAGCGGCTCGCAAGCCGCCTCCAGTTCCTATGAGACCTGCGATGAAGCCGGATACCGCTCCTCCAAAGAGCGTATTTATAAAAGTAGGTTTGATGGCGAACTTACTTTTCCACAGAGTAAGACCCGCATATCCACAAAGAAACAACCCCAAAAGCCCCTTCAATGTCTGTTGTGGAGTAGAGGAGACTAAAATCGCACCTACAATGCTAAAAAGAAGGCTTGGGACACCAAATTGGACAATCATCCTCTTATCCAAGCTATGTTTGAAAAAATTCGCCCGTGCAAAGTTCCCAAACAAGTGAAAGAACGCAGCCAAGACAAGTGCGGTTCGAAAATCAAAAAACAAAAGCGCAAGGGGAAGAAGAATCGTGGTTGACCCAAACCCAACGAGAGTGCCAATTATTTCAGAAATTAGCGCAAGAAGAAAGAAAAGCACTTCCACATAGTAAGTGTACTATACGAGAAGTTTTAGCTGTGTTCCACCAGAGGATGCCGGGAGGGGAAAAGATTGCTCAAGGAACGTTGGGGCGACATAAACACCTATGGGCTTAAGTTTGCCATTTACTTCCCGAAGTATTTCAGCCCAGAGAGCATACTTGTTTTGTCCTTTATGAATCTGCCAGAAGTTTTTTTGATCGTTTCGCAAACGAAACGTTTTTTGAATCTCGCGCACGGCTTCTTCGTTTTGAGGTTCTTGATAGGTTCCTCCATAAATGAGGCGCACACGCAGATTTTCCGAGGTGATTCCTATTTTTTCCAGGCCTTCAAAAGACAATCTCTGACCATGATTCACATCAGGGTTATCTCGTAAAATCGGGTTGAATATTATTCCCTCCGGTGAGGTATAGGAGGCCAGTCGGACAGAAAAAGCCTTATCGCTTACCGGTTCCTTAAATCGAGATCCCGGAGCTTTTCCTTCCACAATATCTTTGATTGCTTCGGCGGCGGGCCGTGTGAGGTCTTTTAATGCGCGGGACACGGCCCCTCCGGTTGCTCTTTCTGCGCTATACCCAAGGGCTGCGGTTAGCGCAACAGACAGGGGAAGATTTCTTATAAATTTATTTATCCGGGTGTGTCTTGCTTTTTCAACCCGTGAGGGATGTATGCGAATTGGATGTATTGAGGATTCACCACGTTCTGGCATATATTAGGATGCAACTTTATTAATAGGATTTATTTCTTGCTCTCCAAAGGTGTTGGCAACTTGTATATCAGCTTTTTCTAAAGGAAGATCTAATATTAAAGCAGCTGCAATAGAAAGGGGAACAGCAGGCCGAAAAAATTTTTGTTTTCTCGCAAGTAGCGGTTTCTCTGTCATATACTTATAGCCTATACTATAAGTTATGTAGTTGTCAAGTGCATTTTTATTTGCGAAGATAAAGCTCGGAGATTTTTATAGTAAAGAAAGCAACAATTACGCCTAATAATGCTCCTGATACCACATCTAAAACGTAGTGGCAGCCAAGATATACGCGCGAGAGGGCAATAAGGAAAGCAAGGATATAGTAATACAAGGCACGTTTTTTATCAAAGTACGACAGGACAAACGCCGCGGCAAATGCAACCGACGCATGTCCTGATGGGAAAGAAAAGTCGGTAGGGCAAAAACCCGGGAGATTTTTGAGGAATAGATACGGACGTCTTCTTGCGATAAGACGCTTTAAAAAGACATTGGTTACAAGGAAGGTGAAAAGTGACGCAAAGAAAAAAGAGGGAAGAAAACGTTTTTGTCTTATGGCCACAAAATAGAGAAGAGGCGCAAGAAATACCAACCACACGATAAGAAACGCTCCCTCAAGGGACAAAAATGAAAAAACCAGATCAAGCACCTTATGGTGGGGCAATAGACTGTTTACCAAAGAGGTAACAACGAAATCAGTCTGGCGAAGAACAGCAACCATACCCTAATTTTACACAAGCTAAAATTGATCCAAAAGCTTCTCCATGAATAATTCAGAAAAGGCCCGTCAAATCAGCCTCTTCGCACCGACCCGGTGCGAGGGGGCTTTGCGGGAGGCGCCGCTACGCGATATCGTAGATGAAAATTTTATTCTTTCCGTTGTAGGTTTTTATCGGGCGGGCGACGCCTTTCGGCAGAGGATAAAAGTAGGAGACGAATCGGAATTTGTGAAATTCGTTCTTCAGTTTTTTATACATATTCTCCAACATCCACGGCGAAACATAGACATAGACCGTAATTGTTTTTGACTTTTTACTTGTAATTTTGACTTTTGATTTTTGAATTTTGAATTTTATCTTGAACATGTCTCCCCACACGATGTTTATATTCCTTTTGTTTGAATGAAGTAAGCGCTTAAGGTGCAAAATTAAAACCAATACCGGGTTTATCTCAACTGCGACAAACTGGGTATTTAATTTTCTTTTCTTTGCCACATTTGCCGCCTCAAAGATCACTATCCCACCTCCTGCTCCCAGATCATATACAACCTGATTGTTCTTTAAGGAAAGAGCCCCCACAACAAGGGAAAGGTCCTTTTCTGAAGTTGGAAAATAGGGGATGGGAGAGAAGCGAGGGGAGGCGAAGAGGAAAAGAACGAAGAATATAGAAAGAAGAATGAAAGCAAAATAAAACATCTCGTGAACGATTTAAGATTTACGATTTATGATGTAAGAATGGGTGGCGCGGGTGGGAATCGAACCCACACGGTACTTTCGCACCACGGGTTTTTGAGACCCGCCTGTCTACCAATTCCAGCACCGCGCCTACCCATTAATTATATCATCTCGGGGTTGAGTCCGATGATTATCGGACTTGACGAAACTTGGCTTTGGGAGTAACATATAGTATGATTGGGCGCGTCTCCGTAAAGAAGGGTCTTTTTCCTCAAAAAGCAACTGCTCTTATTCACCTTTTATTTGAAGAAGAGCTTGGAAAAGATCAGATAGTAAAGAAGCTTGATCGGGAAACATCCGGTAAACTGCAGACCAAGATAAAAAAGAGCGAGTTTAAGGCTCAAGATGAGCAGATTCTTGCCTTTGAGCGAGTCTTTTCTTACGATACGATTTTTCTTGCCGGTCTTGGAAAAAAGAAAGATTTTACCCTTGCTAAGTTGAAGAATGCAGCCGCTTCTTCGCTTAGGCAGGCAAAAGGACAGAAGCTTGAATCAGTTGCTCTTTTTTACTTTAGAGAACTGGGAGAGGAGTACTTTGAGGTAGGAAAGAATCTCGGCTTGGCATATTATCTTTCAAATTATGAATTCAATAAATACAAAAGCAAGAAAGCTCAAGCGGGATCTCAACCCATAAGAGAGCTGACATTTTACGTTCCGACAAATCTTAAAGCTTCTGAAATAGGACGGATTGCAGAAGGGGCAGAATATGCAAAGCTTTTGGGCGAGGGAATTTATTTGGCGCGGAATCTTGTGAATGAGCCGGCATCTCATCTTGGTCCCGAGCATATGGTCGAGGTCGCTTTTCAAATCGAAAAAGAATCCAGAGGCAAAGTAAAGGTCGAGGTGCTGGATCGCGGCGAGTGCAAGAAACTTGGGATGGGCGCCTATTTGGGCGTTGCGCAAGGATCAGATAGAGAACCAAAATTTATCGTTCTTAGATATCAGCTACAGACAAAAAAACCAGCAAAAACAGTCAGTTTGGTTGGAAAAACTATTATTTTTGACTCCGGTGGTTTATCACTCAAACCCTCAAAGTCGATGGAAGACATGAAGATGGATATGGCGGGGGGCGCGACAGTCCTTGGCGTTTTTAAGATTCTTGCGCGTTTAGATAAAGGCGCACCAAAGGATCTTGTGGTCTTTGGGGTCTTGCCTGCCTGTGAAAATATGCCCTCCGGTAAGGCATTAAAACCCGGCGACATCGTTCAGGCGCACAACGGAAAAACAATCGAGGTCTTAAACACCGATGCGGAAGGAAGGCTTACCTTGGCAGACGGTCTGTCCTATGCCGAAAAGCATCTGAAATCAGACTATCTTATCGATGTTGCCACCTTAACCGGCGCATGTATGGTCGCTTTGGGAAGCGATCTGTCAGGACTTTTTGCCAATGATGAGAAGTTTGGAGAAGCTTTTCAAAAAGTTGCGGAGAGGGAGGGAGATGAGCTTTGGCCGCTTCCTTTATATAAACCATACGCAAAAAAAATGAAAAGCGAGATCGCGGATCTTAAAAATGTCGGGGGCGGGCGATACGCAGGTGCAATAACCGCGGCGCTCTTTTTATCAGAGTTTGTGGAGAAAGCAAAGTGGATCCATATCGATATTGCAGGTCCCGCGCTTCGCTCAGATGAGCCAAAAGGAGTTATTGGAAAAGGTGGAACCGGCTGGGGCGTCTTAAGCATTATTGAGTTTATTAAAAAACTCCTATAAGTTTTTGGAGAACCTATGGAGCTACAAGATCTCATCAAAACAAAAAAAATCATCAAAATAGCTCCGGAGGCAACCCTCTCGCATGCCCTCTCCAAACTTCAATCTTCGCACGATGCGGCGTTTGTTTTCACAAAAGACGACAAACTTTTGGGTGTTATCAATCCCTACTATTCGATCATCAAAAGCTCGCTCCCCGGCAACGCAAAAGTCGAGCACTGTCTCTTTCATGCGCCGCGGCTTAAGAATTCTGATCCGATTTCCAAAGTTGCAAAGCTCATGATTGAGTCAAAAATTCATTATCTTCCGATATTTGACGATCAGGATGGCTTCATGGGAATCGCCTCCGCCCGGCATCTACTCTTTATGCATCGCGGCTCGCAACTTTTTGATCTGAATGTCGGTGAGTTTTTGAAAAGGAAAAATCAACCGCTTTTGACCGTGTATGACACGGACTACGTCTCGTTTGCGGTAAACGTTTTTAAGACAAGGAAAGTCTCAAAGCTGGTTGTTGTGAATAAGGCGATGAAGTTGTACGGAGTCATGGCCTACTACGATCTGATAAACTTCCTCATTCTCCCGAGGAAAAAGGCTCATAGGGGAGCGCGAGAAGGAGATCGGGAGAATTTTCAGCATCAACTTGTCAAGAACCTTGCCAAAACCTATGTGCTTACTCTACACCCCTCTGACAATCTGAAAAGCGCCCTTGATCTCATTTTAGATAAAGGAATAGGCAGCGTGGTTGTGGTTGATGAGAGACGAAATCCCGTGGGGATCATAACAACCCGTGATTTCTTGAGGCTCCTTATTGAAGCCGGGGCCAAGAAGGCAATCGAGGTCACGGTAAAAAACCTGTCCGATACAAGCCGTCGAATTTTAGACGGCTTTTTAAGTCAGATGGGCCAGGCGATGGGAAAAATTCCTGATGTTGAGAAGGTAAAGCTCTTTGTAAAGGAAGAGAAGAGGGGCGGCGTATTTCAGACAGTCGTCTCCTTTATTCCCCAAAAAGGGCATCTTAAGATAATCAAGCGGGCTGGCAAGAATCTGGCAAGTCTTCTTAAGGATATATTATCCAACATACGATCGAAGGTAATCCACCACCTGTTTTAGATTCGTAAATTTGTAGGGATAGGAGATTCTTCTATCCAGGGCGTTGGTGAGCCATAAAATTCTTGCGCCGGTACCTGAATCCAGTAAGTGTACGATATCCCAGTTGTCTTCAACAAAAAGATCAAGCTTGAACTTTTGAATCATCCGTTTTTTGAATTCGTGCGGCTGCTCGTTTTTCTTATTGCAGACGAAGTGGACGAAGTGATTTTTCGCGTCAAGTCTTTCCATCCATCTTTCAAAATCCGGGGTTAACGAATCGTACCTTCCGGTAATCACGTATGCCTCGATTTGTCGTTTCTTAAGGAGATCCTTAAGCTGTGTCAGACCAGGAGCCGGCCAGATGCTTGACTTATGGAGAATAAACCAGAAGAGTTTTTCAGGAAGGGTTTTTGGGATATAAAAGGATTTTTTTTCGCTTTTTATGACAAATTGGCGAAGGTAGGCGAGGATTGGCCGGGCAGTCCGAAGAGGATTGTAAAGAATAACTCCATCCAAATCGAATCCAACCTTAAGCGTCCTCTTTTTCATACCAATCTCCAGAACTTTATTATATCATTTTGTGACGGGTCCTGCCGCGACTTTCCCTCCCGCCAGTGCTCCTCCGACATACGTCGGAGTCCGCGCTGCTCGTCCCTCGAAGTCCGAAGGACGAAGTGGGATCGGGAGCCCTTCCAGTCGCGTCACCCGTCACAAAATGCATGAAATAGTATGAAAGTTCTTATAACAGGTGGCGCTGGCTTTTTAGGGCTTCATCTTGCTCATTTTCTTTCAAAAAAGGGTTTTGTAGTGACTCTTGTTGATATAAACGAGATTGACGCCGATGAGTACCCAAAAAACGCAAAATTTGTATTGGCGGATGTGCGAGATGGCACAAGAATGACCACGCTATTGAAGGGAAAGGACGTGGTTATCCATGCAGCTGCGGCGCTTCCCCTATGGAAGAGACAGGAGATTTTTGATGTCAATATCGAAGGAACGCGAAATGTTCTCTCTGCATCTTTAAAAAATGGCGTGAAGCATGTTGTTTTTATCTCCTCAACCGCGGTGTATGGGATCCAAGGAAAACATCCAACTGAAGAAGATGATCCTTTAGCCGGGGTTGGACCCTATGGAGAAAGCAAGATTCAGGCAGAAAAGTTGTGTATGGAGAAAGCAAGATTCAGGCAGAAAAGTTGTGTGAAGAATATAGAAGAAAGGGGCTTTTTATTACCGTCATTCGTCCAAAAACTTTTGTCGGTACGCATCGCTTGGGAGTTTTTGAGATCCTCTTTGACTGGATTCGAGATGGGAAAAGAATCCCGGTTATCGGGAAAGGAGAGAACAGGTATCAGCTTCTTGACGTTTCAGACTTGGTTGAGGCAGTATATTTAATAGTCGCAAGAAATAAGAAACAAGAAACAAACACGGTTTTTAATGTTGGTGCTAAAAAATTTGGGACCGTGCGAGAAGATCTGCAAGAACTTTTTAATTTCGCTAAATCAGGCTCTAAAATTCTAACAACACCGACTTTTTTGGTTAAAAGGATTTTATGGCTTCTTGAGAAGTTGAATCTTTCCCCACTTTACAAATGGATCTACGAAACCGCCGACAAAGACTCTTATGTCTCAGTTAAACACTTAACTGAAACATTAAAGTGGAAACCAAAATAC
>JACOYT010000035.1 GCA_016181725.1 Candidatus Roizmanbacteria bacterium
AAACCAAGTTTCATAAGTATCCCCAAATGCCCCCCAACCGCATAGCCGAAACCGATGCGAGGTTGGCCGGAAGGATTGTGTACGGGATTGAAAACGTAAGCTGGCGCCCCATGTTTTTTTAAGAATGCAGCAACCTCCCCACCAGAGGTTACGCCGGTGAGTTTGGCGCCTTTGGAAAGCGCTGTCTCTTGGCACGCAAGGACTTCCTCTGTGGTTCCGGAATATGAAGACAGAACAACGAGCGTATCTTTGGAAACAAAACCGGGGAGCGTGTAATTATCATTTATTATGTAGGGAATTTTTAGTTGCTCTTTGAAAAGATCCTGCAAGATTAATGAGGGAAAACGCGAGCCGCCCATCCCGCAGACTACAACCCGCTTCACCTTTTTGTATTCTTCAGGAAAGCCAATCTTATATGATTCATGAAAAGATTGCTGAAGTTGGTCAGGGAGGCTGTCAACCGATCGGATCACCACATCTCCCCCCTGAAGCCTTAACACAGTTTCTCTATCGTCAAGATCAACCATTGGAAGAAGTTTAAATTTTCATTTTCAAAAAGGCAAGGGATTCACGATACAGAGAGATAAAGAGGCGAAGATACCAATTTTTTGTGACTCCTCAAATCCTAAACGGTAGATCGATGGGTGACGCGACTGGGAGATTCGCGAAGGACCGGAATTTTTGCAGAAATGTGTGTAGGTGACGGGTGACGCGACTGGAAGGGCTCCCGACAGCGCGGAGTCCGACGTTTTGTCGGACGAGCACTGGCGGGAGGGAAAGTCGCGGCACCCGTCACCGTCACTCTCCCAAGAAAATTTTGGTCCAAGCGGATCTCTCCAATACATCGGCAGGACCCGTCGATCTACCCTACCACACTATGGAATCCCAACTTGGTGTATAATTCAAGCTGATGAAAATGCAAGAAAAGATTAGGCTGTATCTTCAGGCGTTTCGTTTCAATCAATGGGTGAAGAACCTTGTGGTATTTACCGCAATTGTCTTCTCGGGCGAACTTTTTAACGTCACCGTTTTTCTGCAATCTTTGTATGCATTCTTGATATTCTGTCTTTTGTCAGCAACCTCATACGTGCTAAACGACATTATTGATTTTCCCTTTGACAGGAAGCATCCGATTAAGAAACACCGACCTATCGCATCCGGCAAGATCTCAATCCAGCAGGCAACATTTATTGTGTTTGTATTGACGCTTGTCTCTTTGATTATTTCCTTGTTTTTCTCAATAAAATTTTTCTTTCTCGCATTCATTTTTATTCTTCTTCATTTTTTGTACTCTCTGTATCTTAAGAAATATCCGGTGGTTGATATCTTCTCTATCTCAATTTCTTTTATGCTTCGCGCATTTGCCGGGGAGGTGGCAACTGGATTTCATATCCCCATATGGCTCATCTTTACGATCTTTTTCGGCTCTCTCTTTGTAGCAACCGTAAAAAGGCACGCGGAGCTTGTTACGTATGGGGGCGAAACCCGCCGCTCCCTCACATTTTACAAAGAACACCTTCTGGACTTTTTGACAACAACCTTTGCAACCTCAACGATTCTTGCCTACTCCTTTTACACGTACTTTGAACGAATTTCGTTTGTGGGAACTCCTTTTACTCGGGTATTCAGCGAGCTTCTCCCACAGTTTGAGGCTCGAAAGTGGATGATGGTGACAATCCCGTTTGTGGTATATGGAATCTCTCGATATGCACAACTTCTGTATGAAAAAGAGGAAGGAGAGCGACCGGAGAAAATCATCGCAAAAGACGGCCCGCTTCTTGGCACAATCTTTGCGTGGGCGATAACAGTGATATTGCTGTTGTATATCCTGTAAGGACGCGACAAACGATACGAATTGTAGATTATAAGCGATTGACATTTTTCAAACCTCGGTCTATTCTTAATTCGCTATGCTGACAAAAGCCGATTTTGAAAAACTAGAAAAGCGATTTGTTACCAAGGAAGAGTTCCATGAAGGTCTGAAAGTTCTTACTGATGAAATAATTGAGCTTTTTCATGCTTTTCGAAAGGAATTCAGACAAGAGTTCGTAGACCTTAGGAAGGAATTGCGGGCGGTTATCGAAAATCATGAGCGAAGGACAAGCCGTTTAGAAGATAAGGTCTTTTCTTAAGCATTAGTTATTTATACTTTGGCAACATGAAGCAGGACGACAGAGGAAAAAAGAAACAGGCCGTCTCTTTGGCGATTGAGCAGATCCAGAAGCAGTTTGGCCGGGGCGCCATCATGCGGCTCGGCGAGACGCCAACTTCCGCAAAAGTTGATGTCATACGAACAGGGATTCTTCCTTTGGACGTCGCCCTTGGTATAGGCGGTCTTCCGAGAGGGCGGATTATTGAGATTTTTGGGCCTGAAGCATCAGGAAAAACAACGGTTTGTCTTTCAATCATCGCGGAAGCTCAAAAAGAAGGCGGTGCGGCGGCTTTTATCGACGCCGAGCATGCGCTTGATTCCACTTGGGCAAAAAAAATAGGTGTGAATCTTGACGACCTTCTTGTTTCACAGCCAGACACAGGAGAACAGGCGCTTGAGATTGCAGAGGCGCTGATTCGTTCAGGCGGGGTAGACCTTGTGGTTGTTGATTCGGTTGCGGCTCTTGTTCCTCGAACCGAGATTGAAGGAGAGATGGGAGATTCCCAGATCGGACTTCAGGCGAGGCTGATGTCCCAGGCCCTTCGAAAACTCACAGGAGTTGTATCAAAATCAAAAACCACGGTAATCTTCACCAATCAGCTTCGCCTTAAGATTGGGATCTTTTTTGGCAATCCAGAGACAACCCCCGGAGGACTTGCCCTGAAGTTCTACTCATCGGTTCGTTTTGATGTTCGAAAGATCGAGACGTTGAAGAAAAATAACGAGGTGTACGGCTCACGAATTCGGGTAAAGGTGGTCAAAAACAAGATCGCCCCTCCTTTTCGGGAGGCACAGTTTACCATCACGCAAGAGGGAATTGATCGGGAAGATGCCGTGGTCGATGCTGCAATTCAGGCGCAGGTTATCACAAAAAGCGGAGCTTTCTTAAAACTCAACGACAAGATGCTCGGTCAGGGAAAAGAGCAGGTAAAAGAGAGAATTACAAAAGATGCAAAACTGAAGACGACTCTTCTTAAGGCAATCTCTGAAAAAACCGGAGTAAAAGTATAAAGATACAAGATACAAATTCCAAGATACAAACAAATCCCAAACAACAAAGTCCAATTGTTTAAACAATGAGAAATGTCAAAAGATGAGGATCTCCAAAAAGCACTGAATCTTTCCTACTTCTATCTTAAGTTTCGGCCGCGAACAAAAAAAGAACTCCGCGATTATCTTACGAGGAAAGCAAAAAGATATCATTGGTCTGCGCAGATTGTTGAGGAAGCGTTGAGTTCACTCGACGAACAGGGACTCATAGATGATCTTGCGTTTGTTTTATGGTTTGTTGAGCAAAGAAGCAAGAGAAAGCCAAAGAGTACTTTCCTGCTGCGGCGCGAACTTTTGGGTTTTGGTGTTTCGAAAGAAACGATCAATCTATACTTTGATACCCATGCTCACGATGATCTTATCCAAGCGAAAAAAGCACTTTCCGCACGATGGGAGCGACTTGGTCGGTATTCACAAAAAGACCGGTTTAAGAAGGCGGTTGCATTTCTTATGCGACGGGGGTTTTCATTTGCCGTCATCAAAAAAACCATTGCAGAATTCGAGAAAAACCAGTAAAATGGATGTATTACTAAGTTGCTTGAAGAAGGAAAAATTTTTTACACCAAGATGGCAGATGGTAATCTGAACCGGTTTTGTGACAGTCTCCAGATCTAAGTGCTGTTTTTAAGTATTCTTCTTCAAGCGTATTTCAGAGACGATGTTTGACCTAAAGAAACAGAAACCACGGCAACACCCGCATGAACAACCCGATGAACAAGCCCGAAAAACCATAGAGGAGGCTTTGGAGATTGAGAAAAGAATCGCAGAGACAGAGAAACACATAGAGGAGAGAGAAAGAGCGCTTAAGGAGGAGTCGCAGAGAACACAGAGGCTTCAAAAAGAGCTTGAAGAACAAAGAGAAAAACTTCTAAAAAAACTTGAGGCGGTCTCAAAGATGTCGCAAGATGAGCTAAAGCGCGAACTTCTTTCCCTTTGGGAAGACAAGATGCAGTCGGAGATCGCAAAAAGGATCCGGCAGTCAGAGGAAGAGATACAGGCGAAAACTCAAGAGAAAGCAAAAGAAATTCTTCTTGATGCCATGCGCCATGGCGCAACAGACTACGTAGCAGAATACACCTTGACAACCGTAACTTTGCCAAGCGAAGATTTCAAAGGGAGAATCATCGGAAAAGACGGAAGAAACATCCGTGCATTTGAACTTGCAACCGGAATTGATGTGGATCTTGAGGAGGAAGGAGTTATCAAACTCTCTTCGTTTGATGCGGTAAAACGAGAGATTGCAAGAGTCTCCCTTGAGCAGCTGATAAAAGACGGAAGAATTCAGCCCCAGCGCATTGAGGAAGTTGTTGTCAAAACAAAAAAGGAAATAGAGCGATCCATCTTTCAGGCAGGAGAAGAACTTGCACACCGCGTCGGCGTGTACAATCTTCCAAATGAGATACTGACTGCCTTGGGGAAATTTAAGTATCGTTACTCGTACGGTCAAAACATGATCATACATACGCTTGAGGAGACGAAGATAGGGGTTGCGCTGGCTCATGAGCTTAAATGCGATGTCGATGTGGTTCGGCTTGGCTGTCTTTTCCATGATATCGGAAAAGTAATTACCGACAAAGAAGGCTCACACGTTGAGCTTGGCGTGGAGTTTTTAAAGAAGCACGGCTTTCCGCAAAAGGTCATCGGTTGCGTTGCTTCGCATCATGAGGATATCCCTTTCCCCTCGGTTGAGGCGGTCATTGTATATATTGCTGATGCGGTTTCCGGCGGAAGGCCGGGTGCGCGACATGAGGATTTCGATCAGTACTTGAAGCGAATAAAAACGATCGAAGATGTTGCAAAGACGAAACAAGGGGTGCGAGAGGCATATGCGCTTCAGGCGGGGCGCGAGCTTCGGGTTATTGTAAAGCCGGAGGAGATCACCGATGATGAGGCAACCGTCCTTGCGCAAAAAATCAAAGAGGAGCTTGAGCAGAAATTCGATGTCTTCCCCGGCCAGATCAAGGTAACGATAATCCGCGAGTTCCGCGCAGAGGAGACGACACAGATATAAGACATAAGTAAGAGGCGCTATTTTTTTGCAGTAAGGAACATCCAGTTGCGAGGGACGCCCGGCCACCCTTTTTCCCCAAAAAACTTCTCAAATCTTTCAAAAGCTGGGCCGACAGCATCGACCAAAGCGCTCGTTGATTCTTCTGTCGGTGCTCCAGGCAAAGCGCCGTTTGCAAAATCATGAAAATTGCAGATAGCGCGGACAAGATCCCGATCAAGGTATTTTGTGTAGAAATCGTATCGTATATCTTAGAGACGAAATAGATTCTTGGGGCTTGGGATATCGGTAGAGCCGCGTTTTCGAAGAGTCTTTCGTGCTTGGGCAACGATCGTCCCCCAGAACCTTTCGGTCCCCTCTGGATAGGAGCGTTCTTCGTATGCAGAGCTCACCAACAACGATCCGTCTTTTTGCAACAGGCGATAGGCTTCCCCAAAAACATTGAGTGGATTATCCAAAAGGTGGATCATATTTAAACAGGTAACAAGTTCCCAAGAAGAAGAGGGGATCCTTCGCCACGGCTCTTCTGCATCTTGAAGCTTGAGTTGTAAATCTCCTTGGACCTCTTTCCTAAACCTTGAAAGATTTTCTTCTGCCTTCTCCAATCCGTCGCTATCAATATCAAATCCAGTTATGGTAAAAGGCGCCTCTATTTTTCCTTCTTCAAAAAGATGCTGAATTACCGCCCCGGTTCCGCATCCGACATCAACCACGGTGTGGACTGGTTGAGGGACGCGTTTAACAAACGAGGTATCGACTTCCTTAAGAAGTTGAGCAAAAGGATCATAGGAATAAGGGTGAGTCTCTTTTTCAACCTGTCCCATAAACAGATGAAACAAGTATAGCTTTTTTCTATGCGCTGTCAAGCAAGAAGTGGCGAATTTATATTGTCACATAGCCCAAATTTGATACAGATTGTTATAAAAAGATGTTCTAAATACGGATTGACAAGAAGCCAAAAACCTACTATTCTATCGCCAGAAAGGGGGTGACAACAAGAAAAAACTATGACGAAAGCAGATTTAGTCGCTCAGGTTGCGAAAAAAGCAGGGCTTACTGCAAAAGCGGCAAAAGATTCAGTAAACACCGTGTTCTCCTCAATCTCTGGAGCCTTAAAGCGGGGTGAAAAGGTTGTGGTTACGGGGTTTGGTACGTTTATGGTTCGAAGAAGAGCAGCAAGAAAAGGAAGAAACCCACAGACTGGAGCAGAGATTCAGATTCCGGCAACCAAAACTCCAGGTTTTACTGCTGGTAAATCGCTCAAACGATCGGTTAAGTAACCGAAACCAGTCCACATGGCAAAAAAAACAACCCCGCTCTTTCGCAAAGGGAGTACTAAGAGAAGGAAAGAGCGGGAGTTGTTTTGCCCATATTGTACCATTTTCTTTCGACATTGTATACTTGAGGTATGATGAAGAAATTGGCGCTTTCTCTTGTCCTTTTTCTTACCCTGTTTTTCACCATCCCGGTTTTCTACCTCATTAATTCACAACAGCAGATCACGATAACCGACAAAAAAGTAGTCTATGAGCTGCCATATCCCGGGCTTCTCCCCGATCACCCCCTCTATATCATGAAGGCTGTCCGCGACCGCATTCTTGATTTTTTTACCCGGGATAATCTTAAAAAAGCAGAGCTGTACCTCCTCTTTTCCGACAAGCGGGCAAAAATGGCAGAGCAGCTTGCGAAAAGGGGAAAAAGCAAACTCGCAATTTCTACGTTTTCCAAAGGAGAAAAATACTTTCTTAAGATAGTCGATCACGTAAAACAGGCAAAACAGCAAGGAAAAGCACCACTCGCAGATCTTGTTGAAAAGCTTCGCCAAAGCAACGCGAAGCACCGGGCTGTCCTAAACCAGCTTCTTAAGGATCTCCCCCAGGGAGAGCAGGAAGGCTTGAGCGAGGTAATGCGAATTAATGAGGAGATACGAGTCGGCTTGGACGCGCTATAATAATCCAAACACTACTCCCAAAAGAAGAGTATTTTGTTGCAGCGTAAACCAGTAATGGTCAAACATCCCGCTCACAAACACTGCAAGTAAACACAAGAAAAAAGAAAAATTTTTCAGGCGTGCCACCGCATATTTTATAAGAAAAAACAACGTGAGGGCTCCTGCGATTATCCCCGTTTCTGCAAGAAACAAAAGAAAGATGTTATGTACTGGTTGAGGCGAAACGATGAGGTAGGGAAGGGCGCTTTTTGATTGAGCAATAAGCGAATTTCCCAACCCAACACCGGAAAATGGATGTGCGAGAAACGTCTGCCAAGCGACGCTGAAAAGATCGATGCGCTTTTTTAAAGACAAAGGATCGGTCTTTGAAGAAAATATAAAAAGAGCAAAAAAAGCAAAAAGCGCAAGTCTTGAGATGAGACAAGGGATGCACGAAAAATCAGCTTTTTTTAAAAGATACACAATATTGATAAGAATGTAAGCAAGGACGGCAACTTTTGAGAATGAAAAGAGGATCAGAAAACTTGATAGAAAAAGAACGGAATTTTTTACAAATGGATTCGCCTGTGGTTTTTTATTCGTCAAAAAAAATGTGTAAAGCAGAAGGTAGAATCCGGCCATCGAGTTTGGATGCGAGAAGGTGCCGTAGGGGCGGAGAAACTCAATGCCGCCAATTGCTGCTTTTGCAATGCCGGGCATAGAGAGTGCGACATCTCTTTCTCCAAAAAAATAAAAAAATCCCTGGAGCGCATGCTTATTCACAAACTGAAGGATCACGAGGATGGTTTGAAAAAGCGTTCCCCAAAAGAAACCGGAGGCGATAGGTTTGAAATCAAACACCTTGTTTTTAAAAAGCGCAAAGACCAGAATAATCTCCAAGATCTTTACATACCGATACAGCGCAACCTCCCATGAGATTGCAAAAAGGGTATGCGCCCCCAAAAGTAAAAGAACAAAAACAAGGATTTTATTTTGCTTGAAAAATGAAACAAGGTGTTTGATATTAAAAAGAACGAGAGCCGCAACGAGAAGATCTGTTAGGTAAAGCGTTGGAGCAAGATAGTCAACGCGAACCCCAGAAAGATACGAGAAGGGAAAGAAAAAATGCTTGCCAAGCTGGGTTGGGAGAAGGAATATAAAGAGGAATAATATTATTTGAGACAACGTCATTCTGGACTTCCCCGATGTAACGGCGGAGTTGCCAGAATGATGGGTGGTCTTAAAATAGCGTTTGTTGTTGCGCTTCTTTTGTTTGGGCATCTGAACTATTTTCCCCACCGGTATCTTTAAAAATCTTTACTTTCCCAAAGACACCGTCAAATCCTGGATCAACAAACACCGCTCGTTCCCGAACAATCCGGATTGCCTCCTTCAAACTCGCCCCGCCATATTTTTCGATCTCATCGTACGATTTGTTGATGAGGATATCAAACTCTGTGCCAAGTTGTGAGGTAAGCGATTCATAGGCTTTTTGTGCTTTTGTCGGCGATCCTTCTGCGACCTCAACAAGTATCTCCAACAAAGGAACAAGAGAGACAAAAGGAGCTCTCTTTTTTTCCTTGTCTGATACGAAAGTCGTGCCAACCACACTTTTCGCATAGGAAAGATTGTCATCAGAAATCGATCCATCGGAAAGTGCAATAACTCGATTTTCAACTCCAATCCGTAGCCTCCCTTGACAGACAGGACAGATTGTCCCTTTCTCCTTTACCTCCTGCGGCGAGTAACGGACACCACAGTCTCTATGGCCGCTCCAGTGATACTTTCCCTCCTCGGGAAAAAACTCAATGGTATACCCAATTTTGAATGGACCAACTGGGTCTTTTTTTATAGCCCTAAGAAGATCCAAATAGGAAAATTTTTCACTTAGCCCTTTTAACTTTTCATTTTTTTGTGGAACAAAAACTGTTGCTTCCCTCCCAAGTTTCGGCCCGGAGTGCGCATCAGAAAAAGAAAGAATTGAGCGTTTCTCAAGCTCTCTAATCTGCCAGTTCATGACAGGATCCGACGATAAGCCTGTCTCTATTGCATATATGTGTCTTGCAAAATCGCCGAAGCATTCGGAGATAGAATCGAATCCGGATTCAGATCCAAAGATTCCATACCATGGAGTCCACGCATGGGCAGGCACCATCAAGAAATTCTCATCGGAAGAAAGCGCCATCTCAAGAAGATTACGTGACGAGAGACCAACGATCGGCCTGCCATCTGACATGAGTTTTGCGCCAACACTCTGCAGTTTCTTATTGAATACTTCTGCTTTCTTTAAAGATGGCGCAAACACAAGATTGTGCACTCTTCGGGGGATTCCGCCTTGTGAGTAGATGCTTGAGATCTCGGCGGTTAAAATAAATAATACATCGGGAAATTCAGATACCCGGTAGACGCCCTCCTGGACCTCCTTAAGATGCGTGGTTAATTCCCGAAACCATAGGGGATGGGTCCAGTCTCCGGTTGAAACAAGCCGTATCCCTTTCTGTTTTGCCCAGCGTGCGATCTCAAAAAGATCCATCTTCTGAGAGACCGCGCGAGAGTACCGAGAGTGCACATGAAGATCAGCGACTATCTGCATGGAGAATATTATAAACGAATAACGAAAACGAAAAAGGAAAGAGAACAGCTAAAAAGCTAAAAGAAGCGGGCAGCGACTATAGGGCATTGAAGGGGGGTGTTGGGGCGGTCTTATTATAGAAATTAGCCAGATGGGGGGTGTTTAAGAAAGTTGTACAAAGGGACTATCTTTTTCGTGTTTCTTGAAGGAGTCTGACGTCGTTTTTGAGCTGTTCAAGATCTTTTTTCGTCTCCTCCTTTATCTGGAAAAAACCCTCGGAAACCTGTCGGTTTACATGCCTTACCTGTCGAAGCAGGTAGTATTCGCCTGCGGCCAAAAGCAAAAATGCAAGAACAACGACACTGACCACAAAGCGGGTGTGCTTATGGAGATACCGCTCAAGAGGGTGTTGCGCCATACCCTTATCTTACTTGAGCGTTTTTCCTCTTGTCAATAGGGAAAGCAATAGGAGGCAAAGGGGCTCGATACCATATTTCGGTTGGGATTCTCGAGCGTGTCTTCTCGCAAATGCAGAAAGCTCGATACACAATTTTGTGGTAGATCGACGGGTCCTGCCGCGGTCTCCTTCCCGCCAGTGCTCGTCCGACGTAACGTCGGACTCCGCGCTGTCGGGAGCCCTTCCGACCGCGTCACCCGTCGATCTACAGTCTACCGTTTGGTACTCGAGAATCTCTTATGTATTTGGTAAACAAGAAATAAAACGAAATGAGGATGCCGGCGATAAATGCATTTCGTGTTATGGGAGAGAGGATGAAATTAACGAGAGGTTCAATTCGTGGTACTGACCAGTTATGGTAGAGGTTGGCAAGATGAGCTAAAGATAAGAAGAGAAAGACGAAAAAAACTTTCTTATCTTTTAGCGAAAAAAAGATAAGAAACGGCAGGACTTGCTGGAAATGTCGCTCATGAATTTTTGTTAAGAAAAGAAACGAGGCAAAGACAACCAGCGCCAAAGAAAAAAGAACGTTTTCCGCCGCCGGATTTCTATAAAGTAGATATAATACCGGCAAGATGAAGGCGAGTGTTGCCAAATACCCCAAGTTGCGAAAGGGAAATCCCAAAAAGAGCGCCATATCGGGAATATTCTGCCACTGTGTGATAAGCGCCCAAAAGTTAAAAGCATGATTTGAGACAAACGGCAATCCCGATACAAGAAGAACTTTCTCAAAGTACGTTGTGAAGGAGAACGTTACGACATTTCCTCTCAGGTAAAACGGTAAAAAGAGAATAAAAAAAACGAAGAATGAAATAGAGACACTTTCCACAACCTCCCGCCAGCCATATTTTTTCAAAACAACAATAAGAAAAACTGGAAGAAAAACTACCGCTGTTTGTTTGCTCAAAAGCGATAAGGCAAAGAGCACACTTGCCCATAGATATTTTTTTGTAAATAAAACAACATAAAATGCGGCTGCGGCAAAAAAAATAGGGATCGCCTCAACCTGTCCCCACAGGCTGCTGTTTACGAAAAAAGCCGGATTGAAAAGGATGAGGGATGCGGCAACCAACGGAAAATTTTTTTTCTTCGGCAGCAATCTTTTTATGAAAAGATATATCATCCACGCAATCCCCAGGTCTGCAAAAACCGAGGGAAGCTTAAGAAGCGAAGCAAGAAAAGCCCTGCTTTTTATGAAAAAGATGAGATTTGATGGGAACAGGGGGATTGCGATATTGAACGACCAGGCGAGTTTGTTGAGGAGCTGATACTTTACGTATCCCACTGCGAAAAGATAGATTGGGACGGGAGGATAGTTTGGATAGTCGATGGAGAATCTCTCTTGCGTCAGTCTTTCATAAAATCCGGGGAAACCAAAAGTTACGGCCTCCTTCCCCCATGAGATGTGGCTGTTTACATCCCACGAATAGTCAAGAAATAAGAGCATCGCGCGAAGCAAAAATCCCAAAATGAGGAGAGTTGCAAGAGGATGCTTTTTAAAGAAGGAGAAACGCATGTTGTTATAATACCACATATGAAGATCCCGACAAAAAAACTAAAATCCGGTTTTGAGATGCCGGTTTTTGGTCTAGGAACTTGGCAGATGGGAGGACGCTTTGATCGCGACCCTTCGCACGATGAAGGAGACGTTTTTGCAATAGAGTTCGCACTTGATAATGGAATAACTCACATCGACACCGCAGAGGTTTATGCCGCAGGGCATGCAGAGGAGTTGGTTGGCGAAGCAATCAAAGGGTACGACAGGAAGAAACTTTTTCTTGTTTCCAAGGTAGATGATGAGCACTTGCGATATGATGATGTACTGCGCGCATGTCGCGAATCGCTTGAAAGATTGCAGACAGACTACCTTGATCTTTACCTTATCCACGCACCCAATCCGCGGATTCCGCTTTCTGAAACCATGAGCGCTCTTGATAGATTGAAAGATGAAGGATTAATCAAAAATATCGGGGTAAGCAATTTCTCAAAAGAACGGTGCCGCGAAGCACAATCTCATACGAAAAATAAAATCGTTGCAAACCAAGTCCATTACAACCTTATCTACCGGGAGCCGGAGGCGTCAAGCCTGCTTGAGTATTGTCAGCGCGAGGATGTGATGCTTGTCGCGTGGCGGCCGGTTGAGCAGGGAGTACTTGCAGAAGATCTGGATTCTTTGATTGAGGAGATGTGCGAAAAATATAAAAAGACGCCTGCGCAGATTGCGATAAACTGGCTCATCTCGCAAGAGAACGTTGTTACCCTTGCAAAATCAAGCAACATCGGACATCTTAAGGAAAACGTGGGAGCTGTAGGCTGGGTGATGGAGGAGGGTGACGTTGAAAGGTTGCGAAAGGAATACTCAAATCAAAGAAAAACCTCCGACGTCATCCCCTTGATGTGAGTCTTACGCGGCGCTTGCAAGATCAGACACATCTTTTGCGTGCTTCTGTGCGTATTTGTATGCGGAGATCAATGCTTTCTCGAGTCGTTTTTCATAACCGGGGCGAGGGATCCGGATTCCGGTAAAGAATGCGAGAAGCCAAAAGATCGGGAAGACCTCATAGTCTTTTTCGTAGTGTTCGTCGACCACGACATCGACTCTTGTCATAGTAATATCGCGAAGCTTCCACCCAAACATAGTTTTTGGTAAAGGAGGAAAACTCTCTGCGCTTTGGTAAATTGAGGCTTTTGTACCGAGTTCTCTTTCTCTCATGATGCGCATTATAATCCCTCTATTTCATAATTTCAACTATAGGGCACAACACAAGCCAAACATCACACCGCGTCGGTGTGACTTTTTGGCGTATAGCCTATTTGGATGGGCTGATTGTACACCGATTGTACACCGGAACGGTGTACAATAGAGATATGATAACGGTTGAGAGGGTAAAACTTGGAGAAATTCCACAGGTTAAAAAAGTTCTAAGTCGCACTTGGAAGGATACCTATGGGAGTTTTTATTCTGATGAGGCAATAAGAAAAATTACATCCTCTTGGCACAGCCCCAAAGTTCTAACGGCTCAAGCAAAAGACCCAAAGTTTTATTTCGCGGTTGCGAAAGACAAGAAAAGAAACATTGTAGGATTAATTACGGTAAGAAAATTAAGTAAGGATGCGGCCTTTATGGGCAGGCTCTATGTGGATCCTTCTTATCAAAGGAAAGGAATAGGAATGCACCTTCTCAAAAGCGCCCTCCGTCATTTTTCTGGCATTAAAACGATGAAGCTTGAGTGCGAAAAACAAAACAACAAAGCCTGCGCTTTTTACCTAAAACAAGGGTTTAAGGTTGTCGGAGAGAAGGGTGAAACGGTAGAAGGGGTTACAATGAAAACCGTAGTGATGGAAAAAAAATTCGGTCGACACAAGCCACAATACAACCGCGGCTGTTGAACGGATACTACATCAGTTAAACACTTAACTGAAAAAAGTTACACCTCCGAGGTGTAACTTTGGCTTCTTGCTTGCTACAATACTTACATGAAGATCGTAAATAGGAAGTTTCGGCGGAATTTTCAGGAAGTTGAAAAATATGAGGCAGGGATCGTGCTTTTGGGACCTGAAGTGAAGGTTGTAAAGCAGCGTGGTTTGCGACTGGATGATGCGTATGTCAAGCTCATCGACGGCGAGCCGTACCTTTTAAACGCAGAGATTCCAGCCTATAAATACGCTTCCCGAAAGGATTACGACCCAAAAAGGAGCCGGAAACTTTTACTTCATAAAAAGGAGCTTGTACGCATACAAACCAAGCTAAAAGGGGGCTCCGGATTGACAATTGCGCCTATCTCATGCTATAATAAAGGTGATTTGATTAAGCTTGAGATTGCCATAGCAAGAGGGCGAAAAGACGTTGAGAAGCGAAAACAAGAGAGGCGAAAAGCGATTGAACGGCAGCTTGAAAGAGAAGTAAAAGGGGATGTAGGGTATCGATAAGATACGCACATTTACAAATGGTTAGGGCGGACCTATCCGTTAAATGGAAAAATTAAGTGCAAACAGACAGTTTGCATACGCTCCCGCAGTTGCTTACAACTAAGGAGCACTCTTTTTACGTTTTCTTTGGTTTAACGTAAAAAGGGAAAACCAACCAAGGTGAGACCGCTTCGCGTTCCCGATTGGCGAATCCGGTCAAAAAACCCATTAATCGGCAACTTGCTTTGTGGTTGGTTGGCTTCCTAAAGCAAGATAAGAGAAAACAATCTATCCCTAACTAAACATTTGTAAGCCGTGCTTTCTTAGACGGGGGTTCAACTCCCCCCATCTCCACCCTTCTTTTTTACGTACTTCACAACCTACTTTCTTGAGCAATTGAGCCACTACAATTTATTAATAAATCGAAGTCACACCGCGGCGGTGTGAGTTTATTGGCGGATGAGCTCGACTGCGGCCACGGTGTTTGGGGGCAGAAGGACGGATCGCTGAAGGCGCGGTGCCCTGACGGTGAAGTTTGCACTTTTTACCTGCGTCCCGTCAAGATAGGTAGTAAGCATCTGATACCGCCCAGGCACGATACCGGTAAAGGTCAAAGGAACAAGCTCGGTGTTTTTCCCCTCGCGATCATAGTTTGTGAGAATGACCACCGCTTTCTTGGGCGAGAATGAGGCGATTGCCTTCACATACGTACCCTCTCCGCCGACAGAAAGCCGATACCCCTCCAAAAGATTCATAAACTTCAAGGCGTGATACCGTGGCTTTTTCTCTCCCTGATAGGAGAGGATCCCCCAGCGGGGAGTTGGCCCGTCTTTTACCTCGAAAGAGAAAGCATACCGGACTTTCTGATCAATAATATTTCGCACCGAGGCGATCGTGTATGCTGCACCAACCGCAGTATCTGCAATCGGTGCGGGATTTGAATCGTACCCCCACTCCGTGATGATTTTTGGCAATTTTCGATACTTGTATTTTTTGTCAATCAGCCATGAATCAATTCTTGACACATCATCGATATAATCATCAGGATTTACCGTGTAGTGATGCCAAGAAAGAAAGTCAATCCGCAACCTGTTCTGTTCCACATAATCCAAAAACACCTGAAACCAATTCTTGTACGCTGCGGTTGTTGCCGGTCCTCCCAAGAAAAAGAGGCTGACGTTTTGCGCACGTTGCGCCCCAGCCGAGGAGAAATGATAGAGCGTTTTGTAGTCTTTTGCACCTCCCCACAGGCTCCATTTCCCAAACGTCTCAAGATCCGGTTCATTCCACACCTCATAGTAGATGTTCGACAGTCGATCTCCAGTTACCTTGCCACACAATACCGTTGATCGTCCACTGTAGCGCTCGATTGTTTTTTGGACAAGATCGCTCCACTCGTTCCAGTTTGTCGGCACGCCAACAAGCGTCCCATCGGAAGACATGGGAGGCGGCATGTATCCTAAGACAAAGAAAGGTTTTGCTCCGGTTGCAAAGATATCGCAGACCGTCTCATCAAGCGAAGTCCAGTTGAGGGTAAGGTTGCCGCTTCCATCGCGGGATACGACGTCGTAGTAATCGTAGATGTGATCGATCCGGATGTACTTTGGTGTAAGTTCCGAAACCGCAGGGATTACATTTGCAAACATCCGCCCCCGCTCCTCCCCCCCCTGCGCAAGCGCCTGCCAGTTAAAAAAGAGAGATCCGACAACCCCTCTTGTGTTAATGGTTATATTTGCTTTTTTCGGAAAAGCCTTGGAGACATACCGGAAGAACAGAAACGCGAAAGGGACAAGAAGATAGAGGACAACGATAAGGATAATAAGGCGGCGTTTTATAGCGTTTCTATCCATATAAAGTGCGTTTCTTTCATGATACAATAGAAAGCCATGTACGACCACAGAATCGAATCATTGAGGAAAATCCTTAGAGAAAAGCACCTCGACAGTTTACTCGTCACAAATTTTTACAACATCCTGTATCTCACCAGATTCAAGACGCTTGTCTCAGACGAAAGGGAGGCGTTTTTGTTTGTTGGAAAAAAGGATTTTTATATCTTCACCGACCTTCGATACCGCATAAACAATCCAAAAGTCCATTATCTAAGCCACAACAAGAAGCTCACCTCATACCTTTCCGATATTATTCAAAAAGAACAAATTACATCAGTAGGCGTTGAGGCAGATGACTTGAAATTTTCAGAATTTACCTGGCTCTCAAAAACCCTGAAGAAGGTGAGATGCAAGCCGATTGAAAATATTGTTTTACAACTTAGAGAGGTAAAAGAAAAGGGCGAGATCGATAAAATAAGGGAGGCGTGCCGTATCGGGGATGAGTGTTTGCGCGAGGTTATAAAAACAGTTCGCGTTGGGCAAAGCGAAAAAGAGATCGCATTCAAGATAGAGTTTTGGATAAGAAAAAAAGGGCATGATATTTCATTTTCGCCAATTGTTGCGGTTGATGAAAACGCGGCAATTCCCCACTATGATACAAAAAGCGGATTAGGAAAGCTGCGGCGTGGATCATTACTTCTTATTGATTTTGGGGTGCGGTATAAGGATTACTGTTCGGATATGACGAGGATGTTTTTTATCGGTCAGCCATCGCAAGACAAAATAAATATCTACCATGCGTTAAGAAATGTTCAAAAGAAGGGAGTCGAGGGAGTATCAAGATACTCGCGCGCAAAGGAGCTCGATAGCTATGTCAGGCGATCAATCGAGAAAGACAGACTCTCAAACTTTACCCATTCAACCGGCCACGGAGTCGGTCTTGAAGTTCATGAGACACCCCGCATATCTCAAAAGTCAAAAGACGCGATAAAGCCACATGAAGTCTTTACGGTTGAGCCAGGAGTGTATTATTTCGGGAAATTTGGGATGAGGATCGAAGATACGGTATATGTTGGTCGCGATGGCAAAGCGAATATTCTCACAAACTACTCCAAGGACCTTGAGGTGATTACGTAAAAAATTTCCCTCTGCAACAAGCCAAACCTCCACTTTTGTCGCTTATAGTACGTGGACAAGAAACCACGGGCAGTGCAATATAGGAGAAATTTCAAGTTTCAAGTACCAATTTTCAATGAATAACCAATAGGCCTTATATGTTAGCAAAAGTTTATTCCGGTACCACCATCGGGCTTGACGGTGTTTTAATCGAGGTTGAGGTCGATATCTCAGGCAAAGGTCTCCCAAACCTCACCATCGTCGGTCTACCAGACAAAGCAATCGGCGAGGCAAAAGATCGAGTAAAGACCGCAATCGTCAACTCCGCCTTTGAGATGCCGGATTCCCGAATAACCGTCAACCTTGCCCCCGCAGATATCCCAAAAGAGGGGTCGACCTTCGATCTTCCTATTGCAATAGGCATACTTGCTGCATCCGGCATGATTGAGGAGGAATTTCTTTCAAAGAGTCTCTTTGTCGGGGAGCTTTCGTTGGAAGGGGGGGTGCGAAATGTCCCCGGCGTTATCTCAATTGCCATGATGGCAAAAGACAACAAGATAAAAAATATTTTCGTCCCCTCCCAAAACGCGAAAGAAGCTTCCCTGGTTGATGAAATAAATGTTTATCCCGTGCGCTCTCTTTTGGATGTTATTTTGCACTTTAACAAGAAAAAGAAGGTACGCGCGTATCCAAAATTTTTATTTGAGAAACAACAAGGGACTCCGGTCAGCGAGTTCGATTTCAAAGACATCCGCGGACAGGAGCAGGCAAAGCGGGCGCTTGAGATTGCAGCAGCAGGATTTCACAACCTTCATCTTAAGGGTCCCCCGGGCGCAGGAAAGACGATGCTTTCCTATGCTTTTCCCTCAATCTTCCCGCCTATGGAAAAAAAGGAGATTCTTGAGGTTTCAAAGATTCATTCGGTTGCCGGTCTTGCGACACAGAACAAGTTTATTGTCTCTCGACCGTTTCGCTCGCCTCATCATACCACCTCTCGAATCGGCCTGATAGGCGGCGGGGCAAATCCAACTCCCGGCGAAGTCTCTCTGTCGCATCGGGGGATTCTTTTTCTGGATGAATTTTCAGAGTTTCCCCGTAGTGTCTTGGAGGCGCTTCGACAGCCACTTGAGGATGGAATCGTAACGATTTCGCGGGCAGCAGGGACACTCACCTTCCCCTCCCGATTTCTTCTTATCGCCGCCTCCAACCCCTGTCCGTGCGGATATCTCGGACACCCAAAAAAACCCTGCCGATGCATGCCGGGGAGTATCTTACGATACAAAAAAAGAATATCGGGACCGCTGTTGGACAGGATCGATCTTCACATCGATGTCCCACCGGTTGAGCATAATAAATTGACGGAAAGCAGCGATGCGGAATCAAGCAAGGCGATACGAGAGAGAGTGGTTGAGGCGCGCAAGCGGCAAAAACAGCGGTTTCAAAACTCACCCAGAAAGACCAATGGGGAGATGCGAGCTTCACAGATTCGAGACCGCTGCCAGTTTACCGATGAGGCGATAGAGCTTTTGAAGACGGCAATCTCGCGGCTTTCTCTTTCGGCGCGATCATATTTCAAGATCATAAAAATCGCACAGACC
>JACOYT010000036.1 GCA_016181725.1 Candidatus Roizmanbacteria bacterium
AGGGGGAAAAATACCTTTTCCTTGATCGTGGTTAACTCTTGAATCTTTGTCCCATTAGTTCGCAGATGATCCACCACGCTCATTACCAAATCATCTGGAGCAGAGGCTCCGGATGTGATTCCAACCGTATTAACTCCCTTGAGCCATGAGCTGTCGATGTGAGAGGCATCATCGATTAGATAAGCTCGTGCTCCTTCTTTCTTCGCAACCTCCGTCAGCCGAACAGAGTTTGAGCTTTCAAGAGAGCCTATAACAAGAACTAGCTTCGCCTTTTTTGCAAGCTCCTTGACTGCAAGCTGTCGGTTCTGGGTTGCATAACAGATATCAAATGCCGGTGGCAAAGTCAGCTTTTTAAACTTTTTCTGAAGGGTTGCGATAATTTTTTTTGTGTCATCAAAACTTAATGTCGTCTGGGTAAGAACGATCAATTTTTCCTCTTGAGGGGGTTTTATGGAAAGAGCCTCCTCAATGGTCTCAACGAGTGCGATTGATTCAGGCGGCACATTCCCCATCACGCCTTCCGGCTCGGGATGCCCTCTGTGGCCTACGTAAAAAATAAAGTAACCCTCGTTTGCATATTTTCTTGCTTCAATGTGTACTTTAAGAACCAATGGACACATTGCATCATGTACTTTGAGATTTTTCTTTTTTGCGATTTCATAGAAGGCGGGGGGGCTGCCATGTGCGCTTAAGACAACCACCGATCCATCTGGAATCTCATTCAGATCTTCGACAAAAATCGCACCCCGCCTCTCGAATCGCTTCACGACGTGCCGATTATGAACGATTGCGTGCCGGGCATAAACCGGCGGACCATACTTCTTGAGTACCCTATCCAACGTGTTTACTGCTCTCTCAACCCCTGCACAAAACCCCCTCGGCCCCGCAAGATAAATCTGTTTTATACTCATACAAATTTTTGGATATTTTTAATTTCCTGTTTGAATCCCTTCTCAATCAAAGTCTTTTTTATCTCATTAATAAAAACTGGAAGTATTTCCTCGTCTTTCGTTACTGCAACCACCTTGCCTTTTTTAAATATGGCAGCTTGATTCTTTCCTCCACAAAGACCAATATCAGCAAAGCTTGCTTCCCCTGGGCCGTTAACAACGCAGCCCATTACCGCAACGCTCAAAGGCGCATCCACTTTTTCAAGCATCTTTTCTACCTTGTTTGCGATCTCGATTAAATCTATCTCGGTCCGGCCACAGGTTGGACATGCGATAATTTCGACCCCCTTCTGCCTTAGTTTTAAAGATTTCAGTATCTCCCAGCCGACTTTTACTTGCTCAACGGGATCGCCACTTATTGAAACTCTAATTGTGTCACCTATACCCTCAGCCAATATGGAGCCGATACCTACCGCGCTTTTAATACTGCCACTCCAGACGGTTCCTGCCTCGGTAATACCAATATGCAGGGGGTAATTGAATCGTTTGGCAAACAGCCTATACGCTTCTTTCGTTATGGTAACATCGGACCCTTTCATCGATACGACAACATCATGAAACCGAAGCTTTTCTAAAATTTTAATATGACGGGTGGCAGATTCAAGCATAACCCGTGCAATACCGAATTTTCCGTACTTTGCAAGTACATCTTTCTCAAGCGACCCCATATTTACCCCTATTCGAATTGGAATGTTTTTTTTCATGCACGCACGCACCACTTCCTCAACCCGGTCTTTCCCGCCGATGTTTCCTGGATTAATCCTTACCTTATCTACCCCTTGTTTTATTGCCTCAAGCGCAAAGAGATATTGAAAGTGGATATCGACAACGAGCGGTATATTTATCTGTTTTTTAATCTCACCTAACGCCTTCGCAGACTCCATATCCGGAGCGGTCACCCGAATAATTTCACATCCTGCTTCTTCAAGTTCGTGAATCTGTCTAACTGTAGCTTCTACATCAGTTGTCTTTGTCTGAACCATAGATTGCACCCTTACAGGATTGCCTGCGCCCAATGTTAGTTTTCCTATACGGACCGGTTTTGTTTTTTCTCTTGTGAACATATGCTTATCTTGTTTTGGTTTGTAAAACTGCCTTATGTTGAGAAACCAATTTACAATAAGCCCTACCGAGCTGGTCTTGGCTCTTAAAAAAACCGATCATCGACAAACCAGAACCTGCCATAAGGGCCCTTACTGCTCCAAGTTCATATAGTTTCTTTTTAATGTATTTCACTTCTGGAAAATATAATTCTGCAAGATCTTCAAAATCATTAAATAAACTATCGAGTAGTTTTTCCCTGTTTTGCAATTTTAATGCGCTTTTTAACTTTTCAAGTTTGTCAAGATTTTTGCCGATTTTTTTTGGATCGAGATGTTCATACATCCATTGCGTTGATGGTTTTTCTTGTTTCGGGACAACTATCAATAACCAGAGTGTTGGCAATCGATACAATAATTGAGAAACTTGTTCTCCATAACCACAAACCTCGCATAAACCTTCTTGCAAGCAATAATAGACATCTTTACCTAAATGCTTCGCGAAATTAAGAACAGTATCAAAAGGTAGATCAATCTTCCAGAGCTTCATTAATCCCTTTAATGTTTTCGATGCGTCGCTACTTCCCCCGCCAAATCCGGCTTTCACGGGAATAATTTTTTTAAGAGTTATCTGTGATCCTAATCCATTCGTACTGACTTCTTTCTTAAGAAGCATTGCGGCCTTATAGATAAGGTTTTTTTCTTTAGGAACTTGCGGATTTTGCCAAACAATCTCTATACCATTTTTATTCTTTTTAAATAAAAGCTCGTCGTGTAAATCTAGCTGACAGTTTATAAAATGGACAGGATACAACGCGTTATAACCTCGCTTAGGAAGGACATGCAAATTTAGATTTAATTTGGCCCATGCTTTTTCACGTATCATTTTTTTTTAGTAAAACCACGGTAAAAACTTGTACACCCTCACCGCGACCGAAAGAAGTTAACCCTTCTCCCGAATTAATCGTTAAGCCGACCTTATTGGGGGTTGCTTTTATTAATTTGCCGATGTTGTTTTTTATCAACTCTATCTGATTAAACGATAAGTAAGGCTCCTTCATCTCAACGCTTATTGAGACATTTTCAATCACGTACTTCTTCTTTCTCACTTTCGAGAAAATTTGCGCAACATATTTCGCACTATCTTCCGTCCCCTTTTGATACATCTCGTCGCTCCAGGTCCCTATAGAATCTCCACCTATCGCAGAGCTTAAGGCGTTGCAAAGACTATGTAGTATTACATCGCTATCGGAGTTTCCCTCAAGCCCGTCTTGGTGTTTGATTTTTACCCCTCCCAACATTAGTGGCTTCTTCGTTTTTTTAGTGATTCTATGAGAATCATGCCCCAGTCCAACCCTATACATTATTTTCGAGAAAAAATTTTAGATTTTCTCGTGCCCGGAACAAATCTTCTCCGTATGTAATCTTGAAATTCAATCGGGAACAAGGAATAATAACCGCCTTTATTCCAATTCTCTCCAATAATTGTGTGTCATCAGTCCCAGAAAATCTTTCTTGATCTGCTTTCGTATGGGCATCAAATAGAGCTTTAAAACGGGCTACTTGGGGTGTCTGTGCGCACCAACAATATTCCCTAAGAGGAGTCTCATGAACAAACTTCTGTGAATCAGTAATTTTTATCGTATCAATTGCGGGTTGGGCCAAAAGTGCAGCTACGCCATTCTTGCACGCTTTAAACACGTTTTCTATCTCTTTCGTTGTTACAAACGGGTTAACGGCATTATGAACCCCAACTAAATCTCTCTGTGAGATGACATTTTGGAGCGTCTTAAGTATATAGTATGTTGATTTTTGTCGTGTCTCCTGTGCGGGGACAATGTGTTTGACTTTCTTTACTAGAAATTTTCTTAAGATTTCTTTGATTTTTTCAATATCTTCTGATCGAGCAGACATTATAATTTGGTCGATAATTGGACTTTCCTCAAATACTTTGAGAGTCCAGTAGAGAAGAGGCCTTTTCCCAATTTTTGCAAATATTTTATTTTCGGAAAGGCCCATCCTTTTGCCATTGCCGCCTGCTGTAATAATAATCCAGTTCATATCATTAGGTTATCAATCCATCTTTAGGATTGATGACAATTACAAATCAGGGATATATTATATCATTGTCCAATAGCCTGGAGGAAGACTTCGCGGGAGCGGGCGACGTCAAGTTCGATCGCAAAGACGCGCTGCCACCTCCCCAACATAAGTTTCCCGTCAATAACCGGAACCGTCTCTGAAGTGCTCAAAAGTAGATGTGCGCAATGCGAATGGCCATTTAAGCAATCGGTTGCCCCCGGATCACACACAAGATTCTCTGTCCGGATTGACAAATCATTGTGACGGTAATACGCCTGCTTTGGAAAAAGCCTTAGCATGAAATCGCGAAAATCTTGGGTGAAGCCGTTCTCCCGCTCATTAATCCGTATCGCCATCGTTGTGTGTTTTGAGTAAATCACCACATGCCCGTTTCGAATTTTGGCCTTTCCAATGAATGCTTGTACTCTATCTGTGAGATCGACAAACTGACAGAAGGCTTGCGTCTTAAGCTTGATCGTGGTGTGTTTAATCCTCATGATTGGTATACCTCTTTAGTCGGAGATTGTCAAAAAACCATTCTATCTAAATAAAGGGAACTTTTGAGAAACCAAAAACGTAAAGAAGGTAAGAAACAGGTATCAAATAGGTAAGATACAGAAGAAAGGTAAATACGATGTGATAAAAATTCTGCCGCATCGAAAATCGAAGCGCAAGATACACCAAGATTATTTTCCAAAACAACAAGGAAAGCGAGAAGCTAACGAAAAAAATACTGAACGCTCTCCCCAACAAAGAAAGCGTCCGTGGCGGCGGCAATACAAGATAGAGAAAAAGATCTGCCCCAAACCATATCAAGGTGGGCAAAAGAGCATAGGAAAAGGTAAAAATGAAGCTTTTCAGGGTTATGTTCTTTTTAAAAACTCTTCCCATCCCATAAAAGAAAGCAACAGTTATTGAAAAATTAAGTAAAAAAAGAGTGAAAAGAAGGATCCTCCGTGTTGCCGCAAAATACAAAAAAACAAGAAGGAAAATGAAAAAAACCTGAACAAAGTCCTTCTCTAGGCTTATCTTCCTTTGGGTTTTATACGGAGTTACCGCAAGGTAAAAAAAACGCCGAAGGACTATTAGGAAAGAGGCAAGAAGATCAAAAAGGCGTTTTTTAGAATCCATTCTGAAGAATCGTAACTAGCTTGACTAGATACGGTCCAAATATAAGATAAAAAGTGACTGCAATGACAAAAGATACCGGCACAACAATCACAAACGGCATCGTCTTTAAAAAGGCTGTGGTCTCTTTATAAAGTCTTGTAAGGATGTCTATACCTAAGTCGTTTGGCTCAATGATAAAGACTTCCTGTAGTTTGTGTCTTAGCTGACTTGTTCCCATAGTGCAACAAATGCGCGCCTTGCCCGAAAAAGCAGGCTTTCTGCCGCCTTAAAACTTAAGCGAAGCTTCTTTGCGATTTTCTTCACCTTCACCTGCTCTATATACTTTAGTCTTAAAATCACGCGATAATCATTTGGGAGCTTGTCAAATACCTTTTGGATTTTTTCTGCAAGCTCCTTTTTCTCAATCTCGTCATCAAAAAAAACAGTAACAAAACGCTCTACGATGTGCTCAGGGAAGGCAGAAAAAAGAACTTTTTTAATTTTTCTTTTCCGTATCGCATCGATTGCCTTGTGTTTTGCGATTGAAAAGATAAAGGTCTTCAAAGATGAATCGCCGCGAAAATCTCGAAGATGCTCAATAAAATCAAAAAATGTATCTTGCGTTATCTCCTCTGCTTCTTGGTAATCGTTGAGCTTTCGATATACAAACCTGAATATGCTTTTCTTGTAAAGGCGGTACACCTCAAGGAGCGCCTTCTCATCTTTTCGTATGATTCTCTCGATGAGTTTTTTCTCTCGGCTTTGCATAGATCTTATTCAACACTTACCCTATATAGTTTACCACCTAAAAGAATATAGGCGTTGTTTTTGAAAACGGTAAAGTCGCTTGCTTTTGAAAGAATCGCTGATTTTATCTGTCTCTCGTACGTGCCTTGCTTGTTTACGACGTAGATTGCGCCTTTGCCCTTGTCCCATCCATACACCTTTTCAAGATCTTTGGTCGTTAAAATCTTTGTGAGCGTTGACTGCTCCTCTGGGAACGAGGTTGCAAAGTCCTCTTTTACCCCGCTTGTATATTTGAGGATCGTATCTGAGGTGCTTACGTAGACTGAGGCGTCTATTGCTAAGGAGGTTGCATCTTGCAGATTGCCTTTCTCCCCTGACGTGAAATATGATGATTTTTCGGAAAAGCCATCTTGCGCAGCCAGATACTTATAGACGTCTCCTTTCCCTCGATCTAAAAGATAGAGATTACCGTTGAACATGAAGCCTCCTGCAATCTCTCCCCAGTCTTTGTCGTCTTCGATGACTTTCTTTGCTTTTCCATCCGCGTCTACTTTGAAAACGCCGCTTTTCTTTTTAAAGACATAGATATTGCCTTTGTCAGAAACAACAAACGATGCATTTTTAATTTCAGAAGAAGGCCTTTTCTCAAGTGATTTTTTTGTTAACGATAAAACATACACGGCACCCTGAGGATCAAGGACAAATAAAACGTCGCCATCAAGATACAGATTCGTTCCCTTTGCTTGCTTATTCTCAAGCGAAAGATCAAAAAACTCCTCATACGGCTTCTCCTCCTTTTTTAGGATCTCTCCTTCTTTTTGAGAAATCACGCCCTCAAGCCGAGCAACCTCTCTATTTTTATCGTCTTTGAGTTCTTTTTTGAGATTTGCGACATCTTGCTTTGCGTCGTTGATGAGCGCAATTGCAGATGGGAGGTTGAGAAATGAAACCTCTTCTGCCTGGCTCAATTTTTCCTCAACCAATTCCTTTGTCGTCCTTATCTTCTTCTGTAATTGAGCATATGTCCTTCTTTGGTATCCCAAAACAACACTCCATATAAAAACAATGAAGATCGCCGCAACGGCGACAAGGGTATATGTTCTTTTTTTGTCTTGAGTTTGAAAAAGAAGGCGAGCTTTGGAAAAAAAATCGGCAAACGCTGGCTCCACCTCCGAAGTGGATTTGGGCGTTGCAAAAGCAAGTTCGTCTACTTCCACTTTTTCCTGCGCAAAACGCACAAAGACGGCGACAGTCCCCTGATCGTCTTGCTCTTTCATTTTCGGCGTAACGGCCTCAAGAACCTCTTGGGGATCTTTCCCATCAGGACGTCTGACGTCCTCAAAGACAGGTCTCAATCTTTCCTCCCCGCCAAAAAGATCCGTAAATAATCGCGTTGTAAAGATAAAAAAATCTCCCGGTTCGACATAACCTGACGCACTGTTTTCACCATCAATTAAGCGCGAAAAACTATCGCCGCGCCGAAGATAGATTTCGCCGTCTCTTGCGGTTTTTAGGAAAAACCGGCTGTCATGAAGAAAGCCGCAGGAGAGAGAAAACTGGGCGGGAAGGTTTGCAGTTTTTATAAGTTCTCCCAGATACGACTCGAAATCCGCCAAATTCTCAATTGAGCGATTCTGAATATTCAACGACCAATTCTTCAACCTTTCTCTTCCCTCATCTTTTGACAACCCTTCATCGCAAGACAGAACACAAAAAAAGCTATTCTCGCAGACAAATCCAAAAAATCCCTCTTTTTTTTCGGTACCAAGATATACGGCAAAATCTGATCGTAACATAGCTACATCTCCACTACAGGATGACAAACGGAACAGCAACAAGTATTATCGCCACAACAAGCTGTATAAATGAAATAAACACAATAATCCAGTCGTTTGAGACAATCAAAGTCTTTGCCATAACCTGAGTCTGTCTAAAAATAGCTATGGCATAAATAAGGTAAATGAAGCCCAAAACAATAAGCGCAGGCTTCAGGATAAGAGGGACAAGATTGCCGGTTGTCAAAAATTCCGTAAAATTCATGATTCGCCAAGCTTGTTAACAATGCTTACTACCTCTGAGGGTCTTGGGACCTTAAGAAACTCTATATTGGCTTCGGTTCCTGCCGTTTGAATAAATACATCGCCGAAGTTGAATATCGACGCAAAATATCCACCCATTTTTGCGGTGACATCCTCTATTCGATCTAATCGTGCCTCCGTTGTCTCTTTATAAAGCACCATATGAAAATCTATATCCAGAACCTTCATGTTTGTTACAATCCCCACATTAAAAAAATATAAAAGAAAATTCAACCACAGGTAGCTTGCGATGAAAATGACCGAATAAAGGTTTATGATCAAAATTTGAGGCGGCGTTAAAAAGCCAAAAAAAACGACATTTGCAAAAATCAAAAGAACAATAAGAATTATCCCGCTAATAATCCAGGGAAGTTGGGTGATTGGGTGGGCGCGGAGCATCAGAATTACAACCTCTCCATCCTCTTGGGTATCAAACCGCACATCGGGTCTTACACAGAATGAATGGAAGAGATCGTGAGAGGTCTTTTCGGTTTCCCCCATTGCCTATATTATACGCAAAACATATGAGGGGGCTCTTGCGATTGCGGGGAATTTCTTCTATAATAGATGCGCCCTGGTTACTTGAGCGGTTTGGTAACACCTCTTTCCATCCCGAACAGAGAAGTGAAACGGACCAGCGCCGATGATACTCACTCCAAGGAGATTGGGGAAAGTAGGTCGTAGCCAGGGCATGAAGTGTCCGATGGACATCGGACTACTTCATGACGGAAATGGCTCTTTCAATTAAAGAGCCACCTGGGCAACTTTCTTTACTTCAGCTGCCTGTTTTTAAAGAGGACTCCTTTTGGTATCTCAAAGAGGCTCGTGTCTTTTATCTCCTTCTTCCTACAGGTTGAGATGAGATTTTTCGCGGTAGCTTCGGCCTCTTTCGATGCCCCTCCCCCTCCAAACTCAAGAACCGAGGAAATCAGCGAATCAATATTTACAACGTTCAGATCTGAAAGACTCTCAATCGTTGAAAAATATGGGGCCAAACCACAGATCTTTTCACCGCTATATCGCCCTTTTTCCCACGTATAGACACAGTCTTTCTTGACGAGCAAATAATCAGTCTCCTTCTTTTTCACATTTTCAACGAAAATATCTTTATCTCTTATTAACGCCGTCGTTTTTGATTTCCCATCGGGCGTGTTGAATCGGCAGGCATAGCTTCCTCCTTTTAAAATATCGGAAAGTATTGTGTTTTTTTGATTTAGTAAAGGAGTTGGTGAGATAAAATCTTCTTGTCTCGGACTATTTTTTTCACTTGGCTTAAAGATTAAAGCAAGTGCGATAACGACTAAAGGAATGATGACGACCAGGCGGGATATATGATGAAAAAAAGTATCAAGCGCGGCTCTATTCATACCGTGTCGTAAGCAATTGGCACTCGGGAAAGTTCATGCAGCCGTACTTTATGAGCTTAGACATAGCAGCCAAGCGCTTCCCTAATATTTTTGCGATTTTTCTATCACCTTCGCTTAACGGTCTTTCCCCTTTATGGCCAGATACAAAAATCGCACCATAGGGGCTTCCTGCGTCAAAATCTGGTCCTGCGCCTTGGATCGGATACGGAATACCGATAGGCACCATTCCCAAATGAAGAAGTGGAATCATAAGGGAAAGAAGAGTTGCTTCCTCACCTCCGTGGATACTTCCTGCTGAAACGAAGCATGCAGCCGGTTTCCCAACTAGACGTCCCTCAACAAATGCCGGTGAGAGCTGGTCGATAAACTGTTTTAACTGACTTGCGAAACTTCCAAAATGAACAGGTGTTCCGAAAGCAACGCCGTCAGCCGACGTGAGGTCTTCTATGGTTGCTTGAGGAATGTGAGCAAACGTTTCTTTTGCGCTTTTTACCTCTGAGTGTTTATCAATCGCCTCTTGGGGAATGAATTCTGGAACCTGTTTTACTACAACTTCTGCTCCCGAAATTTCCCGTGCTCCTTCTGCGATATATTCGGCCAGCTTGGCAGTATGGCCAGTAAATGAGTAGAACAATACGAGAATCTTAAATGGATGCTCTCCCATATTTTCATCTTATCATAAATAAGCATACGGAAAAACCTAGTCCATGGTCTGCTCTGGTCCTCTATCACGGAACGCATCGATGAATACTTCTACCCGCTGGGCCTCAAGTTTTTGCATCTTATCGATTCGTCTCCATGCGGTAAGCGCAATCGCAACGTCGAGTTTCGGACGCGGCACAACAATGAGTTTACGACGCTTTTTCTTTTCAACAATATCGCCTAGTTCCTGAACGAGGCTGCTACATGATACCTTCGTCTTTTTACAATTGTACGAAATTACGATATAACCGTGCTCTAACGAGTGGACCAGATGACCGTCTCCCTGCGGTTCATCATAGATACCTGGCTTTATCCACTCCCCGTCATGGGAGCCTGATGTTGGCGGGTTGGAGTTGTAGGAATATTTCTCCCATGCGCTTTTTACGATATGTTCTCTTCCTTGATCTGCTATCTCTTTTCCCGGAAGCGGTTTTGAAGCATTTTTTATTAAAAAATAACCACCTCCTCCAACGATCCCAGCGAGTAAAACAAAAATGACAATTCTTACACGAAGCTTCGTCACGCGCCTGCTTCTTTCTCCTTCCTCGCGCGAAAGCCGCTTCTCAAGTTTGCGAAGCCGCTTTCTTTCTTTTCTTGAAAGCTGTTCTTTTTTCTGTAACTCCTCGATGTTTCTTTTTATGCCATCCGTCTCCATGTTTTTGTAGTACCTTATAAAAAATAAAAACAATTGTCAAGAAAACAATCATATCCACAACCGGATTTTGGAAGAATCTTCCAAGCTGCGAGACAAAAAGCCTCACCGATCGTGAATACCCTTCTGTCTGGTACATCTGGATTTTATTAAAGTACGTCAGTATGCCGATTATTACTCCTGACAAAATAAAGATTGCTGCACCAAGAATAGTAAATATCCTATTGAGCTTTTTCCGGTTTTCCCCTGACACCTTGCTGGTTATGTCCTTATAGAAAATCGATAGAATAAAAAGAGGAAAAACAATTCCCAAAACATACGCCGCGGCAACAGCAGTTGCCTGAAAAAGAGTTGGCGATAATGTGGTAAGGGTAACCGCTGCAAACAAAACCGGAGCACAGCAGGATGAAGTAAGTCCGGATATAACCCCTAAACCAAATACAGAGCCTGTATTTATTTTCCCCGAAAGATCAGTACGGAAATGGAAAAATTTGGGTATCTGAAATATCGGCTTTATCGTCACCATCCCCATAAAAATTAAAATCACCGATCCAAGATAATAAATCCATTGGTGATAGCTGTCGAAAAAGAAGACAAAGAAGCGAAACCCAAGAGCAACGGGAATAAGGATAAACGACAATCCCAAGGCAAAGACAAGCGTGTAAAAAATAACTTTCCTGCCTTCCTTAAAAATCGTTCCCAAGTATGCGGGAAACAGAAAGGTGATGCAGCAGGGAGCAAAAAGAGCAAGTACTCCTGCAAAAAATGAAGCTGTTAGAGAAATGCCAAATAAGAAATTCATAGTTAAATTCGCGCTTCGAATATCGAATTTCGGATTTACTTTACAAAGGCTGTTATTTTGAAGATTAGTTTTGGGTTTTGGGGATCATTGGTTTCAACATACACCTCCCGCTCAACCGGGCCATAGACCGGCATGACATAGGGGCGATACGTAACTCTTAGGATTGCTTGCTTTTGTGCTGCTACCTCAAGCATAAAACTGCCTTGTGGGTGCATGCTAAACTCCTCGCTTTCCTTTCCCTCGTAAATTACTTGTCCTACCGTGCAGCCGCAACTTGAGGATACGTTTGAGAGTAGGAGGGGTTTTTCTCCAGTATTTTTTATAACGAAATCGTATGACTTCTGTTCGGATACTTTCATAGATCCAAGATTCGCCGACATCTGCTTTGTCTCAACTTGGGGTTTTTCTTTATCAGAAGATTGGTAGGATGCGACTTTTACTGGGCTTGTCCCTGCATCTTTTGATAAGAAAAAGTAAGAGACCGAAAGAAGGACAATTGTCCCTGCAACAATACCGATAATGAATTTTTTCTCGCTCATATCTGGGCGGTTTTTAGGTACTTTTCTTTATTCTCTTTGAATTTTTTATAGCAGCCTGACGCACAGAAATAGAAGGGGTTTCCGTTGAGTTTTGTGACGAATGAGGCAGTCTTTGGACTAATTCTCATCTTGCATACCGGATCTTGGGTAAGGGGTACGAGGTCTGTCATGTTTCTGGTCAATTCTTTCATCTGCGGGTTGTCTTTATGCTGTTTTATGAGAAGCTCTCGTATGAGATCGCTTGCTTTTATGAAATTCGTGTGTGCGATTTTATAGTAGATTTCTCTACCTTTGCGGCGTGTCGCAACAACATGCGCTTCACGAAGAACCATCAGGTGTTGGCTTAAATTCCCTTGAGGAAGATACAGCATCTTTTGTATGGAAGAAACCGTAAGTTCGCTGTTTCGAAGCAGATGTAAAATCTCTAAACGTTTCGGATTAGATAACGCCTTAAGAAGTTTGGAATGGAGAGTGAAGACTTCAGAATACATATTCGATATTTCGAATATAACACTTCTTCGCTTTTTTGTCAACCCCCAATCTTCTTAGCTTTAGATGTTGTGATATAATTACTGGGCTAAACGTTTTTTCCCTTATGGTAGAGAAAAAAGATTATCCCAACAGAATAAATATAGAGAAAGTCACCGGTGAAACCATACATAGATTTGGAAGATTTATTCATCGCCGCTTTCTTGCTGAAGGCTGGAAAAGAATAATCACCACATCCGTCAGGGCTGGCGGCTTGCTAAGCAGCAAGGTAACTCAAGGAGTGCGGACCGTAGGTACAGCTTTCAATCCGCCTGATCGGGAAGGACTTCCTTCACTTACTGTTGTCAATATCCGCGAGGAGAGCGCTGAGGGAAACATGTGGGTGCAATATTGCCTGGTTGGAGATAAAGACCGTCAAAACGATCTTCACAGAACAAGACTTTTATGGAAAGAGGAGCCGCAACAACAAGAGTTTGATCATGTTCCAAGAGCACGAAAACGTTTTCCCTTCATTCCGGCTCCGGAGGGAACACCTATCGGCGAGTTTGGTCCTTCAGAGATTTATGAACACGAGATCATAGAGGTCCAGAAAGCCATATCAAGCGACCTAAAATCCCAAAAAGCCGCCTAACCCACGGCACCCAAAGAGTCCTTATAACTCTTACATTGTGCTTAATGAGGGATTTGAGTGATTTCGTGATCGGCATCTTCAATAAATGGTTTTTTGGGAAGTTGAACTCTGGCTCTTTGAGGCAATCTACGGACGGTTTTTCCGGTGATTTTTTCATATAAGGAAACTAATTTTTTGGCAAGAATGTCTGCCCTAAATTGTAAGGCAGTTTTATAAGCGGCGAATGATAAGTCGGTCCTCAACTGCTCACTTCTTAAAATTTCATTAATTCTCTTTCTTGCTTCCTGAGTACTATTAACTAGATAGCCATTTTTACCATTAACTATTATTTCCGGAGCGACTCCAACTGGAAAAGTAACTGGAATCAAGCCTTGTGACATAGCTTCAATTAGACTCAAGGAAAAACCTTCATACCTTGAAGTTAGTAGGAAAATACCTCCTCTTTCTGGCTTGAGAATATTGGGGATTTGCTTTTTCGGAAAGTTTAAAAAGAGTTTGTGTTTTGGTATCTTCTTATTTAACCAAGATCCGATTTTCTTATTGGTAGTCATGATAAGAGAAATTTTTTGCTGATTCGGAAACAATTGATATATTCTAATTAATCTGTCAACCCCTTTAGTCTTCCAAGTAAATACGTCTCCACCTACTCTCCCCAAAAAAATCAGCTTCGGTTTGGCCAATTTTGCAATAGGTTTTTCAAACCAGTAGTCTTCGATGGCGTTATGAATTACTGCGATTTTGTTGGGGTGGATTTTGCCATACTTAACCAGATTGTTTTTTACGATCTTAGAAGCGACTATCACTCTTGTTGACTTGGACGCGGCGAAATCCTGAATGTCGGAAATGTCTCTTAACGGTTTGTTAGATTTTACATCCACCTCTGAGATTACACGGTCTTCTTTTAATTTATACATGATGTCTCGGAGGTCTTTTTTGAGCTCTTTGGTTTTTGGAGTTGCCTGTAAAATACCGGCTGTGGTAGAACCAAAATAGGTAACGACAGGAATATCAAATGATAAAAAGGTAATTGGAGTAAATGTCGTGCCTTGAATTAAGTCGTATTTTAGTATTTCATCTTTTTGTTCCAGCAGGGAATAAAAGAATAGGATATTACTGACTCCTTTTAGTTGAATATTATGTGAGTAGTCAATTAATCGGGTCTTTGGGTAGACGTTTTTGACAAATACATTATGTTCTCTTAGTTTTCTGACGATTAACTCGGTAATATGGTCCGCGCCTGTTTGAATTTTATTTTCATCGTGTATATAAGCTATTCTCATCGAGTATTTTCTTTGCCCTCCAACTGTATATGCGGCTTCAAGAAGTATTTATTTCAGAGCTCTAGACTA
>JACOYT010000011.1 GCA_016181725.1 Candidatus Roizmanbacteria bacterium
CCACCCAAGCATTGTTTCAGTGCTTTGGCCAAGGCGGTTCACATCGCAAATTGCGCAAAGGCTATTCAGGTTATAATGCGAGGCGATCTGGATTGCCTCCCACACCTGACCTTCTGACATCTCGGAGTCACCAAGCAGTACGAATACATGAGGAAAGCTCGACGGGTCCTGCCGCGACTTTCCCTCCCGCCAGTGCTCCTCCGATGTAACATCGGAGTGCGCGCTGTCGGGAGCCCTTCCAGTCGCGTCACCCGTCGAGCTTTTCTTACCTCTTGCTTCATCTTCCTCTTTCTTCCTTCCTATTTCATACTTCCTTTTAATGCCAAGCGCCATCCCAACCCCCACCGAAAGCCCCTGCCCAAGGCTCCCTGTTGCCACCTCCACATAGGGAAAGCGGGGGACAGGGTGGCCCTCAAGCGAAGAGTCAAAGGTGCGAAGCTTTAGAAGTTCTTCATGTGACAAAACACCTGCTGCTTGGTATAATGAGTAAAGGAGCGGACTTGCATGGCCCTTTGAAAAAACTACCTGATCGTTTGCGGGATTTTTGGGATCCTTAAGGTCAAACTTCAGAAACCCGCCGAAAAATAACGTTGTCATAAGTTCAACTGCGGACATTGATGATGTTGGGTGCCCCGATCCGGCCGCTGTTGTTGAGGTTAATATATCGTAGCGTATGAGCTTGCAGAGTTTTTTTATTTGATCAAGATTTTGCATGAAACAATTATAAAGGATTTGAATTTCGTACATTTTAATATATCATGGAGAAAGAAAGACATATGGCGGATCTTGGAGTAGAACAGGCAAAACCGGAATTACCTAAACCTTCTGTTTCCGTAACGACCACATTGGACAAGAGCCTCCTTGAAGAATTTAAACTTATTGGACAACGCGAACATCTGAAACCCGACGAGATCAGTAATCTTTATAAAGAAGACATCGAGGCAAAGCGCGTTATCGTTGAGGAACTCAAAAGATCTCTCAGCGATGAGTCGCCAAAGAATTGGATATGTGTGAGCGCCTTCCTTCATGATATGGGCGGCAAAGAAAATTTAGATGAAACAGTCGGAAGCGACTATCGAAACTGGGCCGCATCTGAACTTGGAAAACGAATAAATACTTCCTTAACCGGTGACGAATCCAGAAAATATTTAGGCAAAACCATAGTTCCGATACGTCCTGAAAGGCGAAGAGATGAGATTGAGATATGGGCTTTTGACGTAGGGGAAGAGGACATAAAAAGAATTAAAGAAGCTTTTCGTCAACCGGTAGAACAGAAAGTAAAACTCGAGAGAAAAGACGGCAAAAAGACTGATGAACTCAATGACTTCTTCGAGGCTTCGATTGGAATTATCTCTTCAAAAGACGAAGTTATTGAGCCGATCTTGCAAGAAGTAATGAAAGAACTTCAAGCAGGAAGCCATCCGGATTCCCCGAAATTACTGAGTAGATTACGAAGAAAAATGCTTTTAAATCGACTTTTGTGGGAGGAAGAGGTAAACGGCAGGGATTTGTCCCAATCAGAGGTAGCTAAGATGCAACGCGAACGGATACGAGAATTACTCAGTCAAGACGAGAATCTTGAATTAAGCGTGAGAGGGGCGAAGGATCGCGTGAACGAGGAGGAGTTGCGTCGGATGGCAATTGATGCGGTGCAGAGGGAAAAAAACCGAAGAGTAGAAGCTGAGAAGGAAGCCCTCAAAGATCCTCTGACTGGTCTGCCAAACGATAGATTTCTTTTTGAGGAATTACACCGCATGTTTGCAGAAGCTGAGCGTATGAATCATGGACTAACCGCTCTTTTTATTGATGTTGACGACTTCAAGAAGATAAATGAGCATTATGGCCATCCGATTGGAAATATGGTTCTTAAAACGATTGCTACGATTTTGAACGAGACCTTAAGAAGGGGAGATTTTCTTGCAAGATATGGAGGAGAAGAATTTGTTGCTTTGCTTCCGGAGAGCGACATGATTACCGAGGACCAATTGAGAAGTCTCTATAATCGACTAAATCGGGAAGTTGCACAAACCGCCTTTCCAAACGGCATCAAGCAAACGATAAGCATCGGTATTGCTTCCTTCCCGGATGACAAGTTGGATAATGCAGACGAACTTTTGGCAAGGGCAAACGACGCGGAACGCGAGGCGAAAAGAAGAGGCAAAAATCAGTTTGTGATCTGGGACAAATCAATTCCCCGAGCGCCTGACACACACCGGCGAGGTGTGTAAACGGTCTATCCCAACAGTCCGTTCCGCACCGACTCGGTGCATGCATGGTGCATGCGCATCAGTCTTCTAACGTCGAGATGTCTCCGAGAGGTTGCCCGAGTTCTTTTGCCTTGAGGACTCGGCGCATAATTTTTCCACTTCTTGTCTTAGGAAGCGAATCGACAAATTCGATCTCATCCGGTGTTGCGATTGGACCGATCGCGTGCCTTACCTGTTTTTTCAGTTCTTCTTTGAGTTGCTCGCTTGGTTCATAACCCAGTTTGAGGATCACAAATGCCTTGATTGATTCTCCTTTTACTTCGTGCGGCTTGCCGATAACAGCTGCTTCCGAAACTGCAGGGTAGGACACAAAGGCACTTTCGAGTTCGGCCGAGCCGAAACGGTAACCTGATACTTTC
>JACOYT010000034.1 GCA_016181725.1 Candidatus Roizmanbacteria bacterium
TTTAATTCCAGTTAATTCCAGAATATCACAGATGAAAAACTCAAGTCAAGCACAAGCGAGACGAAATGTCGGGGTGGTGGGACTCGAACCCACGACCTCCTCGTCCCAAACGAGGCGCGCTAAGCCAACTGCGCCACACCCCGTGAGACTCTATTATATAATAAACGAGCCGTGAGAAACCTACTTTTTCCTATTTTTATATTGATTATAATAGGGGTAGTCGGCGTTTTTCTGTTTAGTGCCAGAGGCGGAAAACAGCAACCAGCTCCTACCAAATTACAGCCCAAATTAAAAACCAATATGCAGATCGCAAGCCCGGCATTTCAAAACAATCAGTCTGTTCCAGAAAAATACACGTGCGATGGTGACAACGTCAGCCCGCCACTTGTCTTTTCTGAAGTTCCCAAGGAGGCAAAAGCGCTTGTTTTGATCAATGACGAGGCGTAACCAGTTTTGGTAAGCCAGGCTACGGCGGGCCGTGTCCACCTTCCGGCACCCATCGGTATTTTTTTAAGCTTTACGCGCTGGATACGACGTTGGACCTTGATTCATCTTCAGATGTAAAGAAGCTTGAGGCCGCACTGCAGGGACATGTGCTTCAACAAGCAGAGCTCGTAGGTCTTTACAGCCGAAAGTGATACTTCATGAAAAAAGCTCTCCTTATCAGCGCCTTTTTAATTCTACTGTTTTTTATACCATCGTCATTCTGGCTTGTCCAGAATCTGCAAAACAAAAATAACGATACTATTTCTTATAAATTAGATGATAGGACATACAGGCTTCTCGTTGCTGACTCGCCACACGAATGGCAACGAGGACTGATGGATGTGCGAAAGCTACAAGGCGTAGATGGCATGATTTTTCTTTTTCCAGACAAAGCTATTCGAACATTCTGGAATAAAAACACCCATCTTGATTTAGAGGTTATATGGCTAAACGATGAAAAAATTGTCGGCAAAAGCCTTCTCCCCTCAATCGAAAAGAGCAGGAACATAGTCACTGTTCAATCTCCAAGTGAAGTGAACAAAGTAATCGAAATAATTCTGAAGTAAAAATAAGGTAGTTTGCGAAGATACCAATTTTTTGCGACTTGAGAGGTGCGCAGTCCGATGTAACATCGGACGAGCACGCTCACGGAGCTAAAAAATTGTGTATCGAGCAAACTAACCTTAAGGAGATCCTTTTTTCAGCGCCTCAATCCCAGGGAGCGTCTCTGTCTCAATAAACTCAAGCATTGCGCCTCCCCCTGTTGAAATATGAGTGATTTTCTCAAGATACTCCTCCTTTGATATTGCAGCAATCGTTTCCCCACCTCCCACAATCGATACGGCGTCTTGGTTCTGGGTGATTGAGTAATACACAAACTCGGTGCCGCGCGCGAAGGCTGGATTTTCAAAATAGCCAACCGGCCCATTCCAAATAATCGTTCTTGCCTTTGCAATTATTGAGCCGAATATAGCTTGCGTTTCAGGACCAATATCCAAGACGTCTCCATTTGCCGGGATCTCTTCAATCTTTTTCACCACACCGCCATTTTCACTATTTGTACGTTCTCCAATAACAACATCTTGCGGGAAAAGTATTGCGGTATTCTTTTGAGCCGCAAGAAAAAGAAGTTGACGAGCTTTCTCCACTTTCTCATATTCGCAGTAGCTTTGGCCAACATCAATTCCTTGAGCACAGAGAAAGGTGTTTGCGATACCTCCCCCAACCAGAAGATAGTCGGCGATCTCCATAAGCCGCCCCATGAGCCCGATTTTCGTTGTGATTTTTGTTCCTCCCAAAATCGCAACCACAGGTTTTTTTGCCTCATTGATTGTTTTTGAGATTGTTGCAACCTCTTTTTTCAAAAGAAGTCCGCCATATGACGGCAAATAATGGGGGACGCTCACAATCGAGGCATCTGTTCTGTGGGAAACACCGAAAGCATCATTGACATACAGCTTGGCAAGGGAAGAAAGCTGTTTTGCGAATTCTTGACTGTTTTCTTTTTCTTGCGCATAAAAACGGATATTTTCCAAAAGCAAAATCTCATTCTCTTTCTGATTGCGAATCTGTTGTTTCCCTTCTTCGGATAAAAAATCATCAACGAGATTTATCGGGTAATCAGGAAGAAGGAGACGAAGGTGTTCAACAACGATACGAAGCGAGTATTTTGGATCACGAGTTTGGGGTCGGTCAAGATGAGAGACTAATATGAGACGGTTATTGTTCTTTAAAAGATATTGTATGGTTGGAACCGACTGCTTAATACGCGCATCATCGGCGATGGTAAACCCATCGGTGAGCGAGACATTGAAATCCACACGCAACAGTATCTTTTTGTTGGTGATATTGGCCTCATCGACAAATTTTATTTGATGCATGATGGAGATTATACCATACGGAGCCTTATAAAAACCCAGAAATTCTTTCTGCCAAATCCACAAGTCTGGAAGAATATCCCCACTCGTTGTCGTACCAACCAAAGACCTTCACAAGATGGCCGTTTAAGACTTTTGTATAGTTTGAATCAAAACAGGCGGAGTACGGGGAGCCTATGAAGTCGGATGATACAAGGACATCCTTTTCGTAACTCAAGACTCCTTTCATGGTGGTTTCTGCGGCTTCTTGAAACGCTTTATTTACTTCATCTTGCGTTGTGGGTTGTTCAATAATTGCAGAGATATCGCAGAAGGAAACAATCGGCACAGGTACCCGCACTGCCATTGCATCAATCCTGTCTTTGAGATTCGGAAGGACCTTTATCACTGCGCCTGCAGCGCCGGTTGTTGATGGGACGAGATTCAATGCGGCTGCGCGGGATCTGTCAAATGTTTTTCCTGCATT
>JACOYT010000037.1 GCA_016181725.1 Candidatus Roizmanbacteria bacterium
TTTTCTTTAGTCTCTCGTTACCTGCTCGATCTGATATTCGTTAACTCGTTTTTTTAAAGCCGGAAACGCCGAAAGCTTGTATTTTTTCAGAAGATATTCTACAGCGTTTTTCGTTTTTTCTATCATCGGATAATCGGCAAATGTTGCAATTTTAAGATCAAGATATCCATGCTGTCTTGTGCCATAGATTTCTCCTGGACCTCGCACCTCAAGATCGTATTCGGCGATTCTCATGCCGTTTGTATTTCGGGAAAAATAATTGAGGCGTCTTACGATATGGGGATCTTCCTTTTCGGTGAAGAGAAAGCAATATGACTGTTTTGTTGATCTTCCAATTCTTCCACGCAGTTGATGAAGCTGGGCAAGTCCAAATCTCTCGGCTCCCTCGACAATCATAATGGTTGCTTGAGGAATGTCTATCCCGACCTCAACGACAGACGTTGTGACGAGAATATGCAGAGCTCCACGGGCAAAATTATTCATAATTTCTTCTTTTTCTTTGGTCTTTAGTTTTCCGTGGAGGAGTTCGACCTTAAAGTCGGGAAAAATTTTTCTCGAAAGGTATTCATATTCGATTTTTGCCGCTTTTACTGATTGCATCGTTTCGTGATCTGATTGTTCAATAAGAGGACAAACGATAAAAACTTGAGCACTTTCTTGCTTTACTTTTTTTGTAATCCAGTCATATGCTGCGCGTCTTTTTTCCTTCGGCACAAGAAAAGTTTGTACAGGAATTCTTCCCTTTGGCATTTCATCAAGATGCGAAATGTCAAGTTCGCCATAGAGGGTAAGGGCAACGGTCCGGGGAATAGGCGTTGCAGTCATAGTGAGAAGGTGCGGATTTATTCCTTTTGCCTTAAGAAGAGCTCGTTGACGAACGCCGAAACGGTGCTGTTCATCAATGACGACAAACCCAACGTTTCTCATAAGAAACTTTTGACTAAGGAGGGCATGGGTGCCAACGACGATATGGTTTTTATCCAAATGCTTTGTTTTTCTTGCACCGGTTTGAAGAGCTATGCTTACCGGATAATTCTTAAAGAGGTAGGTGAGGGTCTGAAAGTGTTGTTGTGCTAATATCGTAGTCGGCGCCATGAAAAGGGTTTGGAATCGGTTTAAGAATGCAAGGTATGCGACTATGGCAGCAACCACGGTTTTTCCCGATCCGACATCTCCCTGCAGAAACCTATTCATCGGGTATTTCTTAAAGATATCAAGAAGGATCTCTCGAAGCACTTTTTTTTGGGCATTGGTTAGTTCAAAAGGAAGGTTTCTCATAAAGGCATTCAGTTGAGGCTCGTATGGTTTCGTCTGGATGCGATTTCCAACGGCTTCTTTTTCCCACTCCTGTCGGACCAAGCGGGCGGCAAACTGAATAATGAAAAGCTCGTCAAATGCGAGACGTTGTCTTGCTTTTTTCGCAAGTTCTTTGCTTTTTGGAAAATGGATGTTTTGATAGGCTACCGATTCCTCAATAAGGTCGTTGAAGCGGATAATCTCTTCAGGAAAGATTTCTTGCATTGCATGTCCATCGGTCGCTGTGTAGTCCTTAAGGATAAAAAAAATCTTCTCGCGTAGTGTTCGGGAGGAGAGGCCTTTTTTTTCGGGGTATATCGGAACGAGCCGCCCGGTGTGAATCGTTTCTTGATCGATTGTTTTTAAAACGTCATATTCTTTAGGCTCCATGGTAAGAGTTGCGCCGTATTTTTTTATCTCACCGGATGCAGCAAGATGTGTGCCTGGGGAAAGGAGCCTGATCAGATACGGCTGGTTATACCAGGTGAGGGTTATCTTTCCCGTATCGTCGGCAAGGATTACTTTTTGAATCTTAAGACCACGACGGGTAAATTCGTTTTTTGCCCAAACGACAGTCCCTTTTACCGTGACTTTTTCTCCTTCCTGAAGGTGTTGAATTGAAGAGACAATGCTGTGATCTTCATACCGAAACGGGAAATAATGCAAAAGGTCCCAGTATGTTTTTATATCGAGATTTTTTAATCGCCGTATCGTTAAAATACTGGTTGAGGGGAGAGATTCAATACGCTGACTAAAAGACATTGTTATATTGCTATATTGTTATATGGTTTTAAGATTATAACAGTTCAATACTGCAACAAAGGAACCAATGTTTATTCTTCTTTAGCGAAGAAACAGGAGGGGCGCAAGGGAGGACAACACAAGAAGAAGCGAGGAGACGATGATGATGATCTTAAGAATTCGTTCCCGTTTTAGCAAACGTCGCAATTTGATCATCTTCTTATTATACGGTATACTTTGCGGTTCTTAAAACAAAAATGGATGTATTCCCAAATGTGGTATTTTGCTCTTAGGAAGATCTACGTAAGCTTGGGTATTTTGATATAATTTTTCCATGGTTTCTCGTCGATTACGATTCGCTCGTCTCTATTCACGACAGCGCCTCATGCATAAAACTCTCATCGCGTTTATAGGAGTTATAGTTTTCGGCTTTATAACGACATTTATTGTCTTTGCCTGGTATGCGAAGGATCTTCCCTCACCCGGCAAACTCTCTCAAACAACAAAATCTTCAACGGTTTTTTTTGATCGTGATGGGAAAATTTTGTTCGAATTGTACAAAGATAAAAACAGGGTACCGGTCAGGTTTGATGAGGTTTCAGAGCGAATGAGGCAAGCAACGATCGCCATAGAAGATAAGAATTTTTATAAACATAAAGGGATTTCCCAAGCAGGCATCATACGCGCAATCTTCAGTATTATTTTCCGCGGCAATCTGCAGGGTGGATCAACCATAACGCAACAGTTGATAAAAAACGTCCTACTTGGACAGCAACGGACGCTTCCAAGAAAGATAAAAGAGGTGATTCTTGCGGTTGTTGTGGAGCGAAGATATACGAAGGACGAGATTCTTGAGATGTACTTGAATGAGGCGCCATATGGCGGGAGCTACTGGGGTATCGGCTCTGCCTCACGAGGATATTTTGACAAGTCCCCAAAAGATCTCACCATCGTTGAGTCAGCGGTTTTAGCGGGATTTCCCCAGAGTCCGTCAAAATACTCACCGTTCATCGGGAAAAAAGATGCATGGCGATCGCGCGCGAAAGACGTGCTTCGCAGGATGCGAGAAGATAGGTACATCACCCGTCAAGAGGAGAAAGAAGCGATCAAGCAACTTCAAACGATGAAATTTACCACCCCTAAGTTAAGTATCAATGCTCCACACTTTGTTTTTTATGTCCGGGATCTCATTGAGAAAGAATTTGGACCCAAGATTCTTGACCAGGGAATACGAGTCAAAACAACACTTTCTTTAGATGTGCAAAAAAACGCAGAGGAAATCGTCAAAAAAGAGATAAAGAGCCTTAAGGGGTACCGCGTTGGAAACGGCGCTGCGGTTGTTTTGGATTCAAAAACCGGTGAGATTTTAGCGATGGTCGGTGCGTATGATTTTAATGATGAAAAATATGGCAATTTCAATGCAGCGCTTGGATTGCGTCAGCCGGGTTCTGCGATAAAACCGGTGACCTATGCGGTTGCATTTGAGAAAGGATACACTCCGGCAACCGTTGTTGTGGATCTTCGAACCGTTTTTCCCGATCAAGGGGGAAAAGAATATATACCGGTAAATTACGATGGAAAATATCGGGGACCGATACAGCTTCGTTTTGGACTCGGAAACTCGATAAATCTCGTTGCAGTGAAGCTTCTTGCTATGGTTGGGTTGCGCGATTTTATGCAGAAAGCAGATGATATGGGCTTAAAGACGCTTGGCCCAACGAAAGCGAACCTTGACCGATTCGGACTTGCAATTACCCTGGGAGGCGGCGAAACAACACTTCTTGATTTGACGAATGCATATGCCGTTTTTGCACGAGGCGGTATTTATAAAGACGTTCAATCCATCGTTGAGATAAAAGATTTTCGCGGAAAGACACTTTTCAAGCGAAAGAAAACGAGCGAAAGGAGAGTGGTAAGTCCTGAAGCATCTTTCTTAGTTTCTCATGTTCTCTCCGATAATGTGGCTCGAACTGAAATCTTTGGTCCGCGCTCATATCTGAATATTCCAGGAAAAACCGTTGCGGTGAAGACCGGAACAACCAATGATAAAAGAGATAATTGGACCTTAGGTTATACCAACGATGTTGCGGTTGGGGTGTGGGTGGGCAATAACGATAATAGCCCTATGAATCCACAGATTGCATCAGGTATCACTGGCGCATCGCCTATTTGGTACAACATAATGGTCACACTCCTTAGGAAATATAAAGACGGAATTACCGCAAAGCCTGATGGCGTTGAGGCAGTGACCATAGACTCGTTTCTTGGCGGATTACCGAAAGATGGGGGTTCGACACGTTCAGAGTATTTCAAAAAGGGAACTACCCCCAAAGACGTGTCCCCTTTTTACAAAAAGGTTAAGATCTCAAAAGCAAACGGAAAACTGGCAAACGATGTTGAGATTAGACGCGGAGAGTACGAGGAGAAAGAATGTATCTTAATAACCGAGAACGATCCGGTCTCAAATGATGGCAAAAATCGCTGGCAGGAGGCGATAAACGAATGGGCCAAGCAACAAGCTGATGATAAATACAAATGCCCGCAAGAGACCTCTGATGCTTCTTCCGATTCTGTTGCGGTATCCATAAAGTCGCCGGAGGACAAGTCGACAGTAAGCGCAAACAATGTAGAAATAAAGGCAAAGTTGACGTCGCTTGATAAGATTAAAAATGTCAAGATCTACGTAAACGGCAGTGAAGTAAAAAATATTGATGGGAACCGAGATGAGATCAACGAGACACTAAATCTGTCAGACGGAGCATACGAACTTAAAGTTGTTGCCAAAAACGAGAAAGATAAGTCCGGAGAATCCACAATCCGATTTGGGGTAAACAAGCCATGGGACTTTCAACAAACAACACCCTCCCCTACCCCTTAATTCTCTCTTTTATTTTTGAAAGTTCCTCTTGTGCCTCTTTTTCTGTGAGGTTTCGTTTAGGAGAGGTGAAATATAATCGAACCGTGACTTTATTACCGAAAACATCAACGACTTCGATCTGTTTGAGGAACTTTGATTTTGCAAAGGCACTCTTTCTGAACTCTTCATAATTCTCTATTTTTGCGGTAAGATCGAGTTTGATAACCGCATAAGGGCTAATTGTCTCGTATGGTGCTACAACCTTATAGTTGTCAACAAGACTTTGAAATTCTAGTTCTGCCAAAAACACTGGCTTTTTAAGCCCATGCTTTTCTTGTATTTTTGAAGTAAGTTGGCCAAAAAAACCAAGATTATCCCCGTTTGAGACAGCTTTAGCTTGAACATGCGGAAGCAAAAACGGGACGTTTCCTTGTCTTATTTCGGAGTTTTTAATATTCAACTCTGAAAGTAAAACCTCAAGGATGCCTTTTAGATCAGAAAAACTCGTGTTTGTCGCGATTCCAAGTTTATAAACTTCAGTGGGAAGGCTGTCTACTTTTGGGTAATAAACTTTAGCGATTTCAAAAAATCGCAAAGACTCCTTTTTTCCCTGATTTTCTTTTATATTTTTAATAAAAGAGGGCACAAGAGTTGTTCGCATATACAGAAGATCTTCAGAGATTGAATTTGAAAGTTTCAAATGATTCTTTTCTGAAAGCGAAAGACCGACAATGTCGTCTTTTGAAATCATGGAATAATTTACTACCTCGCAAAGACCTAAGTGTTTCAGAAGGTATTTGATTTTCTGTTGCATGGCAATGGATTCGTCTTGCTCTTTCCACCTTCTAGCGTATGCCATAGGTGGAAGGACATTGGGGAGATTGTGATATCCATAAATTCGGGCAATCTCTTCAACGAGATCTTCTTTCATTGAAATATCATCTTTTCGCCAAGAAGGAACGGTAAAGGCAAGTTGCGTTTTGCTTCGCCTTTCTTTATGTAAAAAACCTAAACTATTCAAGATTTTAACAACTTCATTTTTGACGATCTTAACACCGATAATCCGATTTACCTCAGACATTGAGATTGAGACAGTTTTTTCTTTATATGGCACAGGATAGATATCGTACAGCGGTGAAGAAATGACTGCGTTGGCATGTTTTTTAAGAAGTTCGACTCCATAGACAAGCGTTGGTTCAACGCGTTCTTCATCAAGACCTTTCTCAAAATATGTTGCTGCCAATGTTCGCTGGCCAGTCGTCATTGCGGTTTTCCGAATCTTTTGTTTATCATACGTCTGAACAAAAAGTACAATGTTTTTTGTCTTGTTTGTGACCGCGGAATTTAATCCTCCCATAATTCCACAAAGATCAATAAGTCTTCCACTTCCATCTTCAATCACGATATCAGCACCAGGAAGGGTAATTTTTGTTCCATCAAGGGTTGTGATTTCTTCCCCTTTTTTACTTTCCCGAAGAATCATTGCGTGATCTTTGATTTTGTCATAGTCGAAGATATGAGTTGGTTGTCCAAGAGCAATCATGAGATAGTTTGAGATATCGATGACATTATTTATGGATTTTACCCCGCAAAGTTTTAGTCGCTTGCTGACCAGATCTGGCGATTTTCCAACTGTTACATTTGAAAGGGTTAAAGCGGTAAAACGCAAACAGAGCTTAGAGTTTCTGATCTGAATTTTTAGCTGACGGGCGCCATCTTTTATGTTTAAATTCTCAAATCGTAAATCGGAAGGAGGATTTTGTTTAAGTTTGGCTTTTCTTCCGAATCGCGGAAGGATGGCTTGCGCTTCTTGTGCGATGCCAAAGACAGAGGCCATATCGACGCGATTTGAGGTTACTTCGATGTCAAAAATATAATCATCTTCCACTTTTTCTAAGCTTTCGACAGACGGTCCACATAAAGATAAATACTTCTGCAGATCGTATGGCGAGACATCTGTATCGAGATATTCAAGGAGCCAGTTGTAAGTGATTTTTATGTTCATACTAAAATTGTTCCAGGAAGCGAACATCGCCCGAATACATAGTTCTCAGATCGTCAAGTTTAAAATCTTCTTTCATCATGAAGACTCTCTCCACTCCCCATCCAAAGGCAAAGCCCGAATATTTTTTAGGATCGATATCGCCTTCTTTTAACACAAAGGGATGGACCATTCCTGCTCCCCCAAGCTCCAGCCATCCGGATTTGCAGACTCTACATTTTTCTCCGCTTACCGTTCCCTTACCAAAACATGCGCCACAACTTACATCAACTTCAAAAGAAGGTTCTGTAAACTGGAAATGAAACGGTCGAACTCTCGCTTCTCTTTTTGCACCAAAAAACTCCTTAACGAAATAATCCAATGTTCCTTTCAGATGGGTAAGGTTAATTCTTTCATCCACGCAAAGTCCCTCGAATTGATAGAACATAGGAACATGGGTGACATCCCAGTTTGGTCTGTAGCAACGGGCAATGTTAATCATCCGTATCGGAGGTTTTTTTAACCTTTTCATCTCTCTGTTTTGGCCGGAAGAGGTGTGAGGGGTAAGGAGCATTTGTCCTAATTTAGGATGAGGCTTGGAATCTATAAAAAAAGTTTCAAAATCATCACGCGCCGGATGTCCATCTGGCATGTTCAGCGACTCGAAGGCATAATATTCCCATTCAACCTCCGGGTACGACAGATGAATGAAACCGATTTTTTCAAAGATCTTTGCGACCTCTTCAATCGCGATGGTAACTGGATGAAGACCTCCGCGTGGATATTTGAAACCTGGAAGCGTAACATCGATCTTTAATTCCTTCTCTTGTCTCAAAAGAAGACTTACTTTCCGCTCTTCCAATCGCTTTTTGATTTCTTTTTTAAGTTCATTTACTTTCAATCCGACTTTTTTTCTTTCGTTTGGCTGGATATTTTTTAGTTTTGAAAGGAAGGTGTTTATTTCTCCCTTCCTTCCCAAATAACGGATTTTTACATTTTCCAGATCGGAGAGCGACGTTATTTTATTAAGTTCAGAAAGGAATGCGGAGCGAATGGTATCTGAATCACTCATTCTTTTATTTTACTTTTTCTACGATTTTTTCAAATATCTGGGGATGTTCGGTAGCAATTTGAGCAAGAATTTTTCGATCGATCTCGATATTTTTTTTCTTAAGGAGACTAATAAAGGTATTATAGGTAAGGCCAGCTTCCCGTACCGCGGCATTAATTCGGATGATCCATAAACGACGAAAATCTCTTTTTTTTCGCTTTCTGCCCATAAAAGCATATTCTCCAGCATGAAGGACCGATTCCTTGGCTTTCTTAAACTGCTTGCTTCGACTCATCCAGTAGCCTTTTGCAAGCTTTAATACCTTCTTATGTCTTCTTTTTCGTTTCGGCCCACCTTTTACCCTTGTCATAATTATGCCCTCCCAAGCATCTTTTTTATTTTTTTTGCATGAGTTCCTTTAGTCTTTTTCATCAGTTTTAGTCTCCGTATCCGTTTTTTGCTTTTTTTTGATCGCAGGTGTCTTAGGTAATGAGATCGATGCAATACTTTTCCCCGTTTCGTCACCTTGAAACGCTTAGCTGCGGATTTTCTCGTTTTCGCCTTTGTTTTTGCCATAGGTCATTTCTTCCGTGCTATCACAGCCCGTATTACTCGTCCCTCAAGGCGCGGCTCTTTTGATACGTTGACTTCTCCCATATTCTGAATAAACTTCCAAACAAGCCGGATTCCCATATCTCGCTTTACCATCTCGCGTCCTTTTAACGCAAGATTGACTCTTACCTGATTTCCGTCATGGAGAAACTCTTTTCCCTTCTCAATGAGACGGTCAAAATCTGCCGGCGCAATAAAAAGTGACAGTTTAATGTCTTTTACGATACTTTTTTTAATTCCCTTCCGTGCTTCTTTCTCTTTTTTTTGTTCTTGATAAAGGAATTTCTTGAAATCAATGAGTTTCGCAACAGGGGGGGTTGCTCGGGGCGCGATCAAAATCAAATCTTGCGCTTCGTCTTCAGTTTTTTGCAATGCTTCCTCGCGAGTCATTACCCCAATCTGTTTTCCTTCAGCGTCAACTACGCGAAGCTGGGGCGCAGTGATTTTATAGTTAATCGTATAGAATTTCCTTTGGAAACCTCCTTTTCCCCTGCGGAATCTCGGTTTATTGAAATTTCCCAATTTTTTCCTTTAGAATTTGAACAAACCTGTCAAGCGATAGCAATCCTTGATCTTTTCCTCCTCGCGTCCTCACCGAAACAAAATAATCTTTTGACTTTTGACTCTTAACTTTTGACTTATCTCGCTCTCTCTCTCCAATTATAAGCATATACGGGATTTTTTGCAACGTCGCATCACGGATCTTTGCAGCGACCGTCTTATTTCCTAAATCTACTTCGACTCTCACGCCTTCTTCCGTCAAAATCTCAACGACTTTTTTTGCAAGATCGAAATACTTTTCAGAAACCGGAAGAACCGTAACTTGTGTAGGAGAAATCCAAAGAGGAAAAGCTCCTTGGTAGTGTTCGGTAAGAATACCGATAAATCGCTCAACTGAACCCAAGATGGCCTGATGGACGATAACCGGACGTTTAGAAGAGCCATCTTCATCGATATACTTGAGTTGCATCCTTTCTGGAGTTTGAAAATCAAGCTGAATGGTGGCAAGCTGCCAGTCTCGATCTTGAGAGTCTTTGATATGAATGTCAATTTTTGGGCCATAGAATGCCCCATCTTTTTCTTTTATGCCGAATTTTACATCCGCCCTCTCAAGCGCTTTTTTTAACCCTTTTTCCGCTTCCTGCCAGAGCTTAGGATCTCCCATTGCTTTGTCCGGTTTGGTTGAGAGATAGAATTCGGGTTTAAATCCGAGGGATTTATAGAAATCAACCACTAAAAGAAGGAGGGCGTGGATCTCATCCTGTATTTGGTCAGGTCGAATAAAATTATGGGCGTCGTCAATCGTAAATTGCCGAACTCGAAAAACGCCCCCGAGCACTCCAGACAGCTCATTTCTGTGGAGAATCCCAAAGTCAGAAAACCGTATGGGCAGGTCCTGATAGCTTCGAGTTTTCGATGCAAAGATTAAACAGCCTTCGGGACAGTTCATCGGCTTAAGCGTGTACGTCTCATTTTCAAGCTTGAAATGAAACATATTTTCATAGAAAAACTCCCAGTGTCCGGATTTCTCAAAAAGCTTACTCTTAACAAGAACCGGCGTCGATACTTCTTGATATCCTTCCTTCGCCAACCGTTTTCTTAAAAACTCAACGAGGGCTTTATAGATAAGGTAGCCTTTCGGATGCCAGAAGACTGCACCAGGCGCAACCTCATGAAAGGAGAACAAATCAAGACTTTTACCGAGCTCTCTATGATCACGTTTCTGTACCTTATCGTTCTTCATAAATGTAAATTATATATCTATTTCAAAGAATCAGGCGGCTATTTTTCCCCACATACTACAATTTATTAATAAATTGTAGTGAGTTAGAAACCATAGGTTTTTTTGCGATTAAGCGCAGCTTTTCTTTCCCATGCGGCTTTCCAGTTTACACCAGGCATTCCAGGTGGATAAATAGCGTTGAATATCTCCAACAGAAACTTTGCCATTTTCTCATTGCGTAAGATTTTTTTAAATACAGGAACAACGCCGTTACTTTTTTCCATCAAAAGTTTAAATTTCGCAACAGTCGACGGCGAAACCTTTAATACGTTACAGATATTTACATACTCTATTTCCTGCATCAAAAGATAGACGATTGCTATTCGTTTTGCAATCATAATTCGTTCAACAGGAGACAAAAGATCTATTATTGTGTTTTGAAAAACATCTCTATTTGTTTGTTTTCCGACAATCTGGAAAAAAAGATCGAATAGTTTGTTAAGTACTTGATCGGATAATTTAATACGTGAAATTCGCGTCATACTTCGATTTATTAATAAATTGGAGTGAAAATGTCAACGTACTATAAGCGACAATTTGTGCGAAAGAGAGCCTCCTATCGGGATTTATTAGTCTTTATTAGTAAGGGGTCAAGATTGAAGAAAGATGATTATACGGAATTGCCTTTTGCAAGATTTTGTTCACCAGTTATGAGAAAAGATTGAAGAAGTCCATACGCTGATTCTAATCGAGCCTGCGCAATGTGTTGCGCGACGATTCTATCAATTTCTGCGTTATTCAATATTTCATCAACAGGAGTAAAGCGGTTACTGACAAGATCTTGAAAGAGATTTTTCGGCAGCATGCGTGCCAGAACATACCGATCGTCCACATTTTGGAATCCAAAAAGAAATGCGAGAGCAAACGCGACAGGAGCTCGGTATGGTGCAGCGGTGATTCTTTCGCGATTGAGATAGATCGCTGCATATTTGTCCCGAAAAAACATAATAAGTCTGTTTTCAAAACGATGGCTGGGGACTTCTTCATTGATCAATTCTTCCATATGGCTTAATCCTTGTTCGATGTAGAAACGTTGGTGATCGCGTTCTTCATTGAGCAAAAGGAATAGTCTTGAGTATTTTTCAAATGCTTTATCTGCGGCAATTATTTCACCAACCACCTTGAGCCACGCGGACCCCAGTCGAGTACGAGAAATAAGCGAATTCACTCTTCCCAAACTGTCTGGACCTGCTGCTTGCACCGACTGTTCAAAAATATTTTGTTTGACCGGTTTGACTGCGGTGACAAATCCATGATCAGCGAGGAATCGTGCGGTTTCCCTGGCAATTGCCTGAAGATCTTCGAGCGTAAATCGTTGTGTACGAAATCGGGCAAGGAGAGTTTCGATTTTTTCTCGAGTGTTTTTGATTTTTCCTATCTGCTCTCCTCCGGCAGGGTCGTATTTTTCAGCTATATGCGATGTCGCCCGAATTGCGGTCTCAACAGAATCAAATGCTGACCAGACTGGTACGACACCACCATCTTTTGCGCGGCGTGTGACAGAGGCTCCGGGTTTTTGTTTCAAGTCAAAAATAATATCGGTTGCGGGCGCATCTTTTCTTTTCGGCCGGTATGATTTAATACCAACTTCGCCGGTATGTGGATGAACCCTTACTTTAAGTCGGAACTCCGGGTTCCAAGGAAAAAATGATGGAAAACTTTGCCAACGTTTATATGCTTCAGTTTCATGGGTATAAAAACGGGGAACCGGCATCCCTTCCTCGATACGGCGCTGTGCAAGTTGACCAAATCTAGCTTCAACAGTC
>JACOYT010000038.1 GCA_016181725.1 Candidatus Roizmanbacteria bacterium
TCCAAAGTACTTTGACCTTGTAATTGATACCTATTCTTCAGGGCCTATGGAGACCGTTGGAAAGGTTCTTGATAAGATAGGGTATCGCAACGACAAACCTATCTAATGACATGCGCTATTCACAGCTTTTTGGGAAAGCACAAAAAAATATCTCCCAACAATTCGAGGCAAGAAGTCATGAACTTTTGGTGAAGGCGGGATTTATCGACCAGGTTGCCAGCGGAATCTATACGTTTCTTGTTCCTGGAAAAAGGGTTCTTACAAACATTGAAAATATCATTCGTGAAGAAATGAATGCAATTGGAGCACAAGAAATTCTCATGCCAACCCTGCATCCAAAATCGCTCTGGGAGCAAACTGGGCGATGGAATAACGTTGACGTGCTGTTTAAGACGAAAAGTCGCTTTGGACAAGAGTATGGAATTGGTCCCACCCATGAGGAGGTTATAACTCCGCTTGTTAGGAAATTTGTAAAAAGCTACCGAGACCTTCCACTTGGGCTCTACCACATCTCAGCAAAATTTCGCGACGAACCCAGACCAAAATCTGGAATTTTAAGAGGGCGTGAATTTGGGATGAAGGACCTCTACTCCTTTCACATAAACCATACAGATCTTCAAAATTATTACCAGATCGTGACAAAGGCATATCTTACGATTTTCACACGGCTTGGACTTGGAAACGTCAAGGTTACGGAAGCATCAGGAGGAACTTTCACGAAAAAATATTCCCATGAATTTAATGTTCTTACACCTGCTGGAGAGGTTGATTTAGTCTATTGTGCAACGTGCAGTTTTGCTCAGAATGAGGAAATTTCAAGTATCAAGAAAAATGAAAAATGTCCAAAATGCAAGAAGGGTACAATCAAGGTCGGGAAAGCAATCGAAGTTGGAAACATATTTGATTTGGAAACTAAATTTAGTACCGCTTTTGAGCTGACGTATGCAGACCGCGACGGGAAACAACAGCCGGTTGTCATGGGGTGTTACGGAATTGGTACGACACGACTCGTTGGCGCAATCGTTGAACTTTATAATGACGAGAAAGGAATTGTATGGCCGGATGCGGTTGCGCCTTATCAAGCCCATCTTGTGGAATTGGATGCATCCGCAAGATCGGTGTATGAGAAACTTACTCGAGCAAAAATTGAAGTCTTATATGACGAGTGAAAAATTTGCGGATGCCGATTTGATCGGCATACCTATCAGGCTTGTTGTATCAAAAAAAACAGGAGAAAAGGTGGAGTACAAGAAAAGAAACGATAATAGAACACAACTTTTAACCTTAGAAGAAGTTATACGTAAGATCAAAGTGTAAAATGCAGGACCCAAGAATTAAAATAGTGGCAAAAATAAACGGGTGACGCGGTCGGAAGGGTTCCCGACAGCGCGGAGCGTAGCGAGCACTGGCGGGAGGGAGACCGCGGCAGGACCCGTTTATTTTTGATCAGTTTTAACTTTTAACTTTTTACGTATGTCCAAGACCATCGTTACCCACCTTTCTGTTGACCTTGATGCAATAACGAGCTCCTGGCTTATCAAACGATATCTTCCATCTTGGAAAGACGCGGAAATGAAATTTGTCCCCGCCGGTACTACGTTGGAAAACAAAGACCCAGACAGCGATCCAAATATCGCTCACGTCGATACCGGACTTGGGAAATTCGACCATCATCAGATACGAAGCGACAAATTATCAGCAACGAAACGCGTCTTTGATCATCTGTGCAGAGAGAACCATATTCCGGAAAAACAATTAACTGCGGTAACCCGTATTGTTGAGTTTGTAACGGCGATTGATAATTTTGGAGAAGTATTTTTCGATGAACCAACCGCTGATATCTATGATTTTAGCCTCCATCAGCTTATTGAAGGGCTGAAGTCTACCGCGAAAAACGATCGCGGAGTGTGCGAACTCATGTTTCAGATGCTTGATGCCACGCTTGAGTTGTTTAAGAAAAAAATCCACGCAGAAGGAGAAGTAAAAAAAGGGTTTGTTTTTCATACAAGCTGGGGGAAAGCACTAGCTATGGAGACACGAAACGAAGAAGCTTTAAAGTATGCTCTCAAGTGTGGATATAAAATTGTTGTCCGGCGTGACCCTGAAAAAAGATTCATCCGTATTAAAGCGCGCCCCGAAAAAAATATAGATCTTACTTCTGTGTATGAAAAAGTAGCCGAGCTTGATCCAAAGGCAACATGGTTTTTCCATATATCAAAACATATGTTGCTCAACGGCTCATCAAAGAATCCCAATGCGGTCGCCTCCTCTCTCTCTCTTAAAAAAGTCGTTGAAATAATTCAAGAAATCAAATAGAATAGGGTTGCATAAATTTCGTGAATTCACATATCACAATGGATGGAGGTGTGAACAAAAATGGTTGTCGTAGTCAAAAAACAGGGAGATACAAAAGACAGTATTTTTCGTAAATTTACTCGCATGTTTATTGATGAGGATATTGTTACTGAGGTCAGGAAAAAACAATTCTACAAGAAACCCTCGTTAGTACGAAAAGAGAAAGAAAAAGAACGTCAACAAAAACGGTCTAGAAATTACCCAAAATCTCGATCATGATTCAAATTGTCGCCCCTTCGCGTTACAAAATCGATAAGAAAATTCTTAAAAAATCGCTCTCCCAGTTGCTTCTTGAGTATGGATTAAGCGACACTCATCTTGTCAACGTCATATTTGTTGGAAAAAATAAAATGAAAAGCATTGCAGAAACCTATAGCAGACAAGAAGTTGCACACCCGGTATTAAGCTTCCCCTACAATGATCAAGTAAATGGTAAACGCTTTTTAGGAGAAATTTTTATTTGCTATCCGCAGGCCGTGCTCCTTGCAGCAGAAAAAGAGAAACGGGTCAATGCAATTATTCTCAAACTTATTGAGCATGGGCTCCAAAATCTTTTAGGAGACTAACTGCTTTTTATGTTTTACTTAAAATACCGACCTGGAAATGTGGAAGAGATTGACAACTCAACCGCAAAAACTATTATAAAAAGTCTCCTTGAGTCAAAAAATCTCCCCCATGCCTATCTCTTTGTTGGTCAAAAGGGAACGGGTAAAACATCGAGCGCTCGGATTTTTGCAAAATCCGTCAACTGCGCCTCTAATAAATTTTCTGGTCGCGGGAATTCTGTTGAGCCCTGTAATACGTGCAAAAATTGTAAAAGCATTACCGCAACCTCATCTTCTGACGTCGTTGAGATGGATGCCGCATCAAACCGGGGGATAGAGGAGATACGATCGCTCATTAAGGAGGCGTCGCTTTTGCCAATGAGCGGTATGTATCGAATATTTATTATTGATGAAGCACATATGATCACACAGGAAGCCTTCAATGCGCTCCTTAAGACTCTTGAAGAGCCACCTCAATCCGTCATGTTTATTCTTGCAACAACAAACCTCCAAAAAATCCCAAAAACCATACAGTCTCGCTGTTATATCGTCAATTTTGGGAGAGCGCGGAAAAAAGATATCCTCCATATGCTGGAGCGAATCTGCAAAGGAGAAAAGATTACGGTAGATCCAAAACTTCTTGATCTTGTGGTCTCTCGCTCGGAACATTCATTTCGAGATGCGGCAAAAGTGCTTGAAGAGCTTGTTATTCAAGATAAGCTCACCTTAACTTCGGGAAGTAAATTTCTTGGAGTTTTAGGGAAAGAAAATCTTTTGGAAGTTATTGAAAAAAAAGAGCTCAAGGATGCTTTGCAATGGATTGAGGAATTCTCACGCGCTGGCGGAGATGTAAAATATCTTATCGAACATCTACTTGAAACTCTTCGAATTCACCTTCTGGTCAAAAACGGTGTGCGGACAGACGATGAGGAAGATACGCCGTATGCTTTTTCCCTGGTAGAGACATCAAGACTTATAAAACTTCTCACCGAGGCGTACCATACTCTCAAAATCTCACCTTCTGAATCAATCCCCCTTGAGATAGCCGTTGTAGACTTTTATAATAATAAGAAAATTACAAGTTTATAACCTATGTTTAATCCACTAAAAGGTTTCGGAGACTTACAAAAACTTCATCGAATGCAACAGGAACTTCAAAAAGAAGAGGTTGTTGTTGAAAAAAATGGAGTTCGGGTCGTTGCAAGGGGAGACCAACAAATCAAGGAAATCGTTGTTGACGATATCGTGGAACAACGAATTACCGAGGCAATCAACGAAGCAGTCAAAAAAACACAGGAACTTGCAGCACAAAAACTCCTTGAGATGTCAAGGGAATAACAATTAGACCAAAACCATCGAATGAAGCTTTTTTCTGGAACCTCAAATCCTCAATTAGCTCACAAAGTTTCAAAGCTTCTGAATGTCCCTCTTGCGCGCGCTGAAGTGATTCGGTTTGGCAATTCTGAAGTTAAGGTCACCATACAAGAAGATGTGAAAGATGAAACCTGTGTTATTATCCAGTCCACCTCTAATCCGACTGACACAAACTATATGGAGTTGTTTTTCTTCTGCGATGCCCTGAAACGACAAGAAGCGAAAAAAATCGTTGCGGTAGTGCCGTGGCTTGGATACGCAAAACAAAATATTCAACACCGACCCGGTGAATCGGTGTCAGCAAATGTCGTTATCGAATTTCTTGAAGCGGTTGGCTTTGATAAAGTGTATGTCTTTGATCTCCATGATGAGGCAACTGCCGGAGTATTCACCATTCCGTTTGAAAACTGTTCCGCCTTTCCGCTTTTGGCTGAAAAAACACATGAATTTTTTAAACAAATAAACGTCGATATAGACGGTATCGCTATCGTCTCGCCCGATCAAGGCGCAGTAGAAAAGGTACGCGCTTTTGGGATTCACTTCTATAAAAAATCTCAATTTTCAGAGGTCGTGATTGAAAAATTAAGAAATCAAGATCGACCTCATGAAGCAAGACCTCTTGGGCTCTACGGGAACGTTCAGGGAAAAATTGCTCTTATTGTGGATGATATGGTTGTGTCAGGAAGCACCATCATCCCTGCCGCCGATCTGTGTCTTTCAAAAGGAGCAAAAAAAGTGTATGCAGCAGCCGTGCATCATGATTTTACCAAAGATACTCCTTCAAAACTTCAGAAATCACGCATCGAGAAGTTTTTTACCACCGATACCGTCACTCTTAAAAAATCAGAAAATTTTCCGAAACTGATGGAGATTTCTGTGGCGCCATTGATCGCGGAAGAGTTAAAAAAGGTCTCTTAGTATTTAATACTCGCTTCTTCCTTCTATTGCCCTTTTAAGCGTCATATAATCCGCATACTCTAGGTTTGCGCCCATCGGAAGGCCATATGCGAGCCTCGTTATCCTAAACTTTTTCTTTCTTCTCTTTTGAAGCTCTTGAAGCTTGTGTTTAAGATACATCGCGGTTGCTTCACCCTCCATATCAAGATTGGTGGCAAGAATAATCTCCTTCAAAAGCCGCCCATTCTGTACCCTCTTCAATAATTTTTCAATATAGATATCATCCGGACCAACATTGTTCAAAGGATCTATTTTTCCGTGAAGCACGTGGTATATGCCCTGATAGATATTTCCGACCTCAAAGGAAAGGAGATCCAATACGTCCTCAACTACCGTGATGATTGAGGTATCTCTTTGTGGACTATTACAGATCTCACAGATCTCGTCTTCCTCAGTGAGATTAAGACAGGATACGCACATCCGCGTTTTATTCTTAAGCTCCTTTACGCTTTCTGCAAATTCCATAAGATCTCCCTCCGGAATCCGCAGGAAATAAAAAGCCATGCGGTTTGCTGTTTTTTCACCGATCCCGGGAAGTCTTTGTAAGAAATGAGAGATTTTTTTGAGACTCTGCGGTAAGCTCTTCATAGCTGGATAATATCAACAACGATCAAAGGCTTTCTCCCTTTTTTTTGGAAGAAAAACTCTTCCAAATTATCAGCCACTTGTTTCTTAACATTGCCCAGATTGACCACTTTTCCTTTTTTTGGTTTCAGAATCGAGTTGATCATGCGTTCTGCTTCCGCAAACATCTTTTCCTCCTGTTTCTCAAATACGAATCCCCGCGATATGATCTTTGGTTTGGAAACCATCCGCAACTTACTATCAACGATGAGTGCGGCAACTACCATACCGTCGGTTGCCAAGGATTTTCGATCTCGAAGCACAATATTTCCTACATCTCCAACCCCATACGCATCGACATATACGTTCTTTGTCTCGATGACTTCACCTTTACGCAACCTCCCTTTTTCAAAAAGCACCGTTTCTCCCTCATCAAGAAGAAACACCGCGTCTTTTGGGTAACCAAGCTCTGTGACAAGTCTCTGGTATGCTCGCTGATGACGAATGGTTCCACCAATTGGGATAAAATATTTTGGATTCGTAAAGCGGATCAAAAATTTCAAGTCTTCCTGACTTCCGTGACCTGATGCATGAAGCTGTTCCTGTACGTCTGAATATGCGACATCCGCACCCAATAGCATCAGCTCCTCAATCAGCGAATACACCTCGTTTTCATTGCCGGGGATGGGATCCGATGAAAAGACTATCTTATCGCCCGGCTTAATCCTAACATTACGATTCTGGTTGTTTGCGAGCTTTACGAGGGCAGAGGAGTATTGCCCCTGCGAGCCCGCCACCACAAGACATACCTTATTTGGAGGAAAACGCATCACATCTTCTTCTTTTAAAAAGCTCTCTTTGGGTATAGGAAGATACCCAATCTCCTCAGCAAGTCGAGTATTTTCCCTCATAGATCTTCCCATGAAAACGATCTTTCTCCCAAACTTTACTGCCGCCTCGGCGCATTGTCGGATCCGCGAGATGTTGGAGGAAAACGTAGTTATAATAAACTTTCCCTTTGTTTTTCTCATCTCGTCCTCAAATGTCTCGCCCACAACACTCTCCGACAAGGTAAGCCCTTCGCGCTCCGCACCCAGACAGTCGGACAAAAGACACAAGACTCCCTCGCGGCCAAACTTCGTAATCTCGTAAAAATCAGGTGGGTTTCCGTACGGCGGGGTAAGATCAAGCTTGAAATCGGCACCGTGATAGAAATTACCCACAGGCGTCCGAATCAACATATGAACCGTATCCGGTATTGAGTGGGTGATATCGATAAACTGTACCTCAAACACTCCAAGCTGATACTTTTTCTTGTAATCGATCCCGGTTATATCAACGCGTTCATTCATCTCATTGAATTTGCTTTTCACAAACAGAGAGGTAAGTTTACTGGCATAAACAGGGGGGCGTCCTAAACGTTCATAGTGATAAGGGAGAGCAGAAATATGATCCTCGTGGCCATGACTCAAAAGAACAGCCCGTATTTTATCCGCCTTATCGTTGAGGTACGATATGTCAGGAATCACAAAGTCTACACCCAATCCTTTATCCTGTGGAAATCCGATGCCACAGTCCACAATTAAAATATCCCGAAGTACGTCGCCCTGATATGCCTCATAGACATACATGTTTTTTGTGACATCTATAACACCACCCAGGGGAATAAAACGCAATCGGTAGTTCTCCATGTATTTTTTAATTATAGCAGTTGATATAATCTGATTATGGCGGATATTAAAAAGAAAGTGCTAAAAAAACTGGGCGAGGTGATGGATCCTGAACTTCATATCCCAATCACCGATTTGGGTCTCGTCTATGAGGTAAAAGTCAAAGACGATAAGAGTGTGAATATAAAAATGACCTTGACGACTATCGGATGTCCGCTGTTTAGCGTGATTGAACAGGAAATCCAAAACAAGCTCTATCAGGCAGGGATACCGAATGTAAAAACCGAACTCACCTTTGACCCTCCATGGTCAATTGAGAAAATGTCGGAAAAGGCAAGAGCGCAGCTTGGACTATGAAAAAAGGGAAAGGAACTTTCGCAGGTGATACCTTTGAAAAGCTTGCAGAAATGGGCAAATCAACCGTGAAGAAAACCGGAAAATCGGTTAGCCAAACCTTCGATCCGTCCAAATTATTTGAACAAACAACTGGTTCTTCCCATGAATTGCCTCAAAAGCAAGAACCCCAAGAAAAAACTCCGTCTTCCGATAAAACAAAAAATCATACCCCGCTTGATTTTGCAGCACTTCAGAAAAAATATGAAGAGCAAGACCGAGAGAAGATGAATAAACTTCGCGGACATCTGTTTCGCCTGGTAAAAGAGGGTGAGCAGAAAGTCCTTGAGGAAAAAAAGAAAGAGGAGAAGGAGAAAGTTGAAAGAGAGATGCGCGAAAAAGAGGAGAAAAAAAAGAAGGACGAGGAGGAAAAAAAACGCCAGCAAGATGAAATCCCAAGAGGAAAACAGCGTATCTCTATATTTTCTCCCAAAGCTGCCCGCAAACGCGCCGCCAACCGCCAGCGCACCGAGATCCGCCCCTCAACCGGAAAACAATAGGTATAATAGTGTGGTTCCAATCGGAGAGTGGCGCAGTTGGCTAGCGCGCGTCGTTCGGGACGACGAGGTCGCGGGTTCAAGTCCCGCCTCTCCGACTGTATGGTAGAGATACCCCAATCAAGAAAAGAGCTGTTTCGCAATTTCAGACAGCATGAGCGTTTCCGCGAAATCTATGACCGCGCACGAGAGTATCTTCCTTTTTATGCAGCTCGCGGCAACTTAGAAGATTTCAAAAAGGATTTTGCAGGAGCAGTCTATGAGGATCTTATATATACTGCTTTGGATGCCGCAACTCCGGAAGGAATGATTCTCCTCTCTCCGCAACAAACATTTGAATTCTTCCAAGATCTCTATCCAGATGTTCCTGATATTCATAATGTGTTTCAAAGTTCTTTAGAAAACGTTTCCGTACCCGATGGATTATTATTTAGACTTTCAAGTGGAAGCGCACTTATTCCTAAAGCGGTTCTCGAATATACGCTTTCTAGCAAATTGGCAAAGGTCCAAAGAAAAATAGAAGGATGGCAGGCTCTAAAAGACAAGTTTCCGCAACTTTTTTCAAATACAAACTATGTCTTTGTTGCAACAAAAACAAGCATGGAGAAGGGATACTCCCAAAGGCATTTTCAAGAGGTCAATTTTATATATGCACCTTTCACCGCAGGACAATTTAAAGATTATGTCAACAGTCTAATAGCTCATTACAACCCAAACGGCCAAGGTCCGTTGGCATCTGTCCTTGTTAATAACAATAGCTCCTACTAAAATAATAAGAGCATGAAGCTCTACAATACGCTCACACGAAAAATTGAACTGTTTACACCGGCACACGATCGAAAGATCACGCTCTATTCTTGTGGCCCCACGGTATACGACTATACCCATATCGGCCATGCCCGGACCTATACAAATACCGATGTCTTAAAGCGAACTCTTGTCTCTTTCGGGTATAAAGTAAAGCACGTAATGAACATCACCGATGTTGGCCACCTTACGGGAGATGACGACACCGGTGAAGATAAACTGGAAGAGGGAGCAAAAAGAATAGGAAAGTCCGTCTGGGATGTCGCCAAAGCGTATACGGATTTTTTCCTAAAGACTTTGATAGAGCTCAATATCATAATACCGGATCAATTAGTAAAAGCTACAAATCATGTAAAGGAGATGACTCAATTGATTAAACAATTGAGTCAAGAGGGGTTTGCCTATGAAACTGGCGAGGCGGTTTACTTCGATGTGACAAGATTCAAAAATTATGGCAAGCTCTCCAGACAACCTTTGGAAGAAAAAATCCAGAAGGCAAGAAAAGAAGTATATGTAGACCCGCAGAAAAGAAATCCTGCAGATTTCGCTCTGTGGTTTAAGCGTGTTGGCCGTTTTTCAAGTCACACGATGCACTGGGATTCACCTTGGGGAGATGGCTTCCCAGGGTGGCATATCGAGTGTTCTGTGATGAGCATGAAATATCTTGGTGAAACAATAGACATCCACACAGGCGGAGTAGACCATCTCTCTGTCCATCACGAAAATGAGATCGCCCAATCAGAATCTGCAACCGGAAAACCATTCGTCCGTTTCTGGTTCCATAATGAATTCTTGTTGGTTGAAGGCCAAAAGATGAGCAAGTCGCTTGGTAATATCTATACGGTCGATGACGTTGTCAAAAAAGGGATTGAACCTGCTGCTCTTCGGCTTCTTTACCTTCAAACCCATTACCGGAAGCAGTTAAACTTTACCTGGGAGGCAGCACGGGCTGCTCAAGAAGCCTACAATAGGCTTAAAGAATATGTTATTGCGCTTTGCAAAGAGACCCAAAGAACAACGCTCTCTGCGGAAAAACTCAAACAGATTGATAGCTACCGGCAGAAGTTTGCCGATGCAATTGCAAACGACCTTCAGATGCCGCAAGCCCTTGCGGTTATGTGGGATGCACTGAAATCAAATATTCCAGCAACCGACAAACTGGATCTCGTAGTTAATTTCGATCAAGTTTTAGGTCTAAAACTCAAAGACATCAAGGAGGAAAAAATTCCAAAAGAGATCCTTGATCTTGCCAAGAAAAGAGTTCAAGCAAGAAAACAGAATGATTTTGAAACAGCTGATCTTCTTCGAAAAGAAATTCAAAGAAAAGGCTATCGTATAGAAGACACCGAAGACAGCTTCGTTTTGAAGCCAAAACCAAAAATCCCCTTGCAAAAGTAAAAATGAGAAGTATAATAAAGAGAATAAATATGTCGCAACAGGTTTTTCCGATTGTGAACGGTCTTTTCATCCTCGCCTAAAAAGAGGCGGGAAGGGGTCCGACGGAAAAATCTCGTGGCTTTCCCGCCAGTTAGGCGGGTTTTTTTATTGGTCAGAAATTTAAGTAACTTATGGCAACTATTGAGGCGCTACGTCCTGCGGCTGAAAGATCAGTTCGTTTAATTGATGAAACTGATCGCAGAATCCGCCGGAACGCAATTATTGCAATGGCCGAACTTGATGGAGGAAACATGCCTTTTCATGCCTTGGCAATAACTGCAATACATAATACTGATCTTGGAAAAAATAATTTATATGGACGCAGTCTTGGTGGAGCTCGAATTAAAAAGATAGATTTCCGGAATGAAATCGCAATAGATGCTGTAACGCAGGAGGCAGATGAGTTGGCCCGCGATATGTCGCGCAAATGGATCACTCTTTACGGTATGTTAAAAGAGATGCAACAAAGAGAAGAAGCATATCCCTGGGAGGCAAGAGCGGCAATGATGGACGGAGGAAAAACCATTATAGCAGTCCCAGCCTATGTAGAAGACGCCGAATTAATTTTGTACAGAAGAGAGCTTTTGGGGGAATTTGCCAGACATATCGAAAACCTGGGGGGAGCCCATATTACTGCTGAAGACATGGGAACGAACCCTGAAGATATGGATATTATCTTTGAGAGTACCCGATATGTTTCCTGTCGTACAGAGAAAAATGGCGGAACAGGAAACCCTTCTCCAACAACTGCCGTTGGGGTGTGGAGCGGAGCCAAAGCTCTAATGCGAAAAAGGAATATCAACGCCTCAAAAGCTACCTATGGAATCCAAGGTGTGGGAAATGTTGGAGGAGAATTGGTTAGCGAGATACTACATGACCATCCTAAAGCTACAATATTCGTCTCTGATATTGATAAAGAAAAAATAAACGCAATAAAAGCGCTCCATCCACATGTAAAGGTGGTTAAGCCAGAAGATTTTTGGAGTACTGGAGCAGACGTCATAATGCCTTGTGCTGGTTCTTACATCTTGAATTTTGATTCCTTGGATCGAATGCAACAAACTGGGTCAGCCAAAATCGTCTGTGGATCAGCGAACGATCAGTATCCGGTGGTCGATGGCGAACCTGATCCAGAAATAGTAAAAGCATTTTATAAGGCGGGAATTATAGTTGCTCCGGCGCCACTTGTTAATCTCGGTGGTATACTTCACTTATCAAGTGAGTGGTGGAGAAAATATGGTCTTTCCGACGATGTCGACCACCATCAGCGATCAAGGAAGTTAGTGCAAGGAATCGGTCCCCTTATCGCTGAACTGTTTGACAAATCCCAAGGACAACAGAAGCCGCTTGAAGAGGTTTACTTAAGTTGGGTTGTCGATGTGTATGCAGATTATCTTGCAAACTCCTCTGGTGAAACTCTGAAACTTGATACTCAAGAAGAAAAAAGCGGACAGCGAAAGACAGCAGGAGAAATCTTACCAGTTGATAACCCTGAAAGATTTCAGATCCCGCCAGGACAACTTGCAAAATTTGCCCAGCAAAACGGTTCTAGCCTTGATGATCCAGAAATTAACACGAGACTTCGCGATGAGATAAAACAAGCAAAACCCGTTCGAAGCAGGGAGATTTTGGTAAAGAAAAGAGTGCCTAAAGATCCAGTCTTTACTTTTGAGAGAGAATATCCTGATGGATCAGTACGAAGGTTTCATGTCGCACAGAAGGGTAAAATGTTTAGATTGGTCGGCACCTCAAAAAAAGACAAAAAGGATCCAAGATTTAAATATTAACTTCCTCACTCCGACCTATCGCTTTTCAAAATAGAGGGTGACCACTGAAGTTACGGTTTGGGTACCGGGTTCAACTTCCCCTGCTGCGCCACCAATGCCCCCCAGTGCGCTCTCCTGAAATCTTTGGGTAAACGGAGCTGGTTGATTGGGAGAGCTCTCGACGATGTTTACCACGCGACCAAGGCGAATACCAAGAGACTTCGCAAGTTGATTTGCCTGATCTTTCGCATTTTGTATTGCCTTGTTTCGAGCTTGCTCGCGCAAAGATTGCGGATTATCGATGCTGTAGCGTACTCCCTGAATTTGGTTTGCGCCGGAAGCGGCTGCCGCCTCAAGCACGGAGGAGACGTTTCGTATATTTCTCACCTTTATCGTAATTGTCACATTCCCGTTGTAACCAACGATCCTGTTTGTATCGCCCTCGAATGAATAGTTTGGATTGATAGAGTAGTTTGTGGTCTTTATATCTCCTTTGTCTATGCCAAGCTTTCGCAATGCCTGAAGAATCTTCTGGTTGGTTTGATCGATCAATTTTTGCGCTTCATCTACCGTGGCGACATTGTTTACGGTAATTCCGGCATCAACAAATGCGACATCAGGAGTTACCTCAATCTTCCCCTCGCCAACGACCGCAAGTTCAGATGATCGGGTCGTTGAG